>NZ_JBFUHN010000095.1:0-22938 GCF_056402375.1 Variovorax sp. P4_B10
GTACCKTGCTCCGCGAATGTCCCCCGGCGCGGCCTAGGGCCGCAGGCCTCCTCCTTTATTTCGCTGCGCAAGGCACCCCATCGGCGTGATCGCTCAGAGCACTGGTTGATCGGCCACAAACCAGCGGCGTGCCCTCGTGCACAGGGCACCGGGTGCTCCCCGCAGCGAAATAAAGGAGCGAAGCGGGGGACATTCGCGGAGGGGAGTACCCGGTGGCCTGTGCACGCGCCCTGAACAACAGCGCCCCCGCACCACGCCGCGCAACTCAACAGGCATCCGCATCGCCCCGAATGGATCGTGAGCAAGCGCCAAACACCGACCGAGCCGAACCCCTCGGCGGGCACGACCGCCCCGACCGCGAGACAATCGTTTCCGTGAGTTCCCAGCCCCCGTCAACGCCCCCGATCCGCCGCATCGCCCACCTCGACATGGACGCCTTCTACGCGTCGGTCGAGCTGCTGCGCTATCCCCAGCTCAAGGGCCTGCCGGTGGTGATCGGCGGCGGACGGCGCAGCGTCGACGAGGCCATCCGCAACCTGCCCGAAGGCGGCACGCTGGCCGACATTCCGGTCGGCGCCTTTCCGCGGCTGAAGGACTATGCGGGCCGCGGCGTGATCACCACCGCCACCTACCCGGCACGCCAGTTCGGCATCGGCTCGGCCATGGGGCTCATGAAGGCCGCCAAGCTGTGCCCGCAGGCGCTGATCCTGCCGGTCGACTTCGACGAATACCGCCGCTTCTCGCGCGCCTTCAAGCAGGTGATCCTCGACATCGCGCCGCTGATGGAAGACCGCGGCGTGGACGAGGTGTACATCGACTTCACCGACGTGCCCGGCGGCCAGCGCGAGGGCGGGCGCGTGCTCGCGCGGCTGATCCAGAAATCCATCTTCGACGCCACCGGCCTCACCTGCTCGATCGGCGTTGCGCCCAACAAGCTCATCGCCAAGATGGCGAGCGAGTTCAACAAGCCCAATGGCATCTCGGTCGTCTACGAGGACGACCTGCAGACGCGCATCTGGCCACTGCCCTGCCGCAAGGTGAACGGCATCGGCCCCAAGGCCGACGAGAAGCTCAAGCGCTTCGGCATCGAGACTGTCGGCCAGCTCGCGGCGCGCGAGCGCGACTGGCTGATCGAAAACTTCGGCAAGGCCACCGGCGCCTGGATGCACGAGGTGTCATGGGGCCGCGACAACCGCCCGGTGGTGACCGAGAGCGAGCCCGTCTCGATGAGCCGCGAGACCACCTTCGACCGCGACCTGCACGCGGTGCGCGACCGCGCCGAGCTGGGCGCGATCTTCACCCACCTGTGCGAGAAGCTCGCCGAAGACCTGCAGCGCAAGGGCTACGTGGGCAAGACCATCGGCATCAAGCTGCGCTACGACGACTTCAGGATCGCCACGCGCGACCAGACCATCGACCGCTTCACCGACGACGGCAGGACCATCCGGCAGGTCGGCGGCCTGTGCCTGAAGCGCGTGCCGCTCGAACGGCCGCTGCGCCTGCTCGGCGTGCGCGTGGGCGCGCTGGCGAAGGCGGGCAGCCCCGAGGCGCTGACACCGGCTGCCGCGGGCGGGTCCCGCTCGGGCTCGACGGCGGAGCCGGCATCGACCACCGCGTCGCTCTTCTGACCGAAGCCGTGATGAAACGCTGGCTCCGGCGCATGGCACTCACGCTGCTGGGGCTCGTGCTGGCGGTGGGGCTGTATGTGGCCGTGGCCTGTGCGCTGGTGCTCTGGCCGGCCAATGCGAAGCCGGCCGCGGAAGCGCCCGCCGTCGAGGCCTGGGTGCTGAGCAACGGCGTGCACACCGACCTCGTGTTTCCGATCCGCTCGGCCACGATCGACTGGCTGCAGCTTTTTCCGCTCGCGGACTTCAGGGCCGTGCCGCCCGACGCCGAGTTCATCGCCATCGGCTGGGGCGACCGCGAGTTCTACCTGAACACACCCACCTGGGGCGACCTGACGGCCGCACGCGCCTTCGGTGCGCTGTCGGGCGGCAACCGCGCGCTGATGCATGTGAGCTACCTGCGGCGCACACAATTGCGAACCGGTGCCTACAGGCTGCCGCTTTCGCATGCGCAGTACGTGCAGCTCGCAGACTACGTGCGCGCCTCTCTGCCTTCGGGCCGCGCGACGCCGATTGCGGGCGCGCACTACGGCAACGACGATGCCTTCTACGAAGCCGAAGGCGGCTACCACCTCTTCGAGACCTGCAACACCTGGACCGGCCGCGGCCTGCGGCAGGCAGGCGTCACCGTGAGCCGCTGGACGCCGTTCGATTTCAACGTGGTGTGGCACCTGGAGCCGGCAACGCCCTGAGCGTCGCCGGTCAATCAGTCCAGCCCGTCGAAGTCTGCGTCGTCCGGCCCGATGTGCGCGGGCGAGCGCCAGCCCGCATCGCGCATCGAGCGCGCCACCTGGTGCTCCACGCCCATCAGCACTGCGAACAGCGCCATGCGCACCGGGATGCCGTTGTCCGTCTGGCGGAAGATCGCCAGCCGCGGATCGTGGTTGAGGTCGATGCTCAGGTCGTTCGCGCCCGGGCGCGCGTCGCGCGGCAGCGGATGCATCAGGATGGTGTCGGGCTTGCAGACCGTGTCCACCAGCGCCTTGCGGACCTGGAACTCGGGCGTGTAGCCCTCGATCTCCTCGCCCGCGAAGCGCTCCTTCTGGATGCGGGTGGCATAGACCACGTCCGCGCCGCGCAGGCCCTCTTCGAGCGACTGCGTCTGCTCGATCACATGGCCGTTGCGCGCCACCAGCTCCAGCAGGTAGGCCGGCATCTCCAGCGACGGCGGCGCGATGAGCGTGAACTTCAGCCCGCGGTAGAGCGACAGCAGCCGGATCAGCGAATGCACGGTGCGGCCGTACTTCAGGTCGCCGACCATCGCCACATGCGTGCCGTCGACCAGCTTGCCCATGCGCGAGAACTCGCGCTGGATGGTGTACAGGTCGAGGATGGCCTGGCTCGGATGTTCGCCCGGCCCGTCGCCGGCGTTGATGACCGGGATGTTGGTGGCCCGCGCGAACTCGGCCACCGAGCCCTGCTCGGGATGGCGCACCACCAGCGCATCGACATACCCGCTCATGACGCGGCTGGTGTCGTAGATCGACTCGCCCTTGGCCATCGACGAGAAGGTGAAGCCCGTGGTGTCGCACACCGTGCCGCCGAGCCGGCAGAAGGCCGCGCCGAAACTCACGCGGGTGCGGGTGCTGGCCTCGAAGAAGAGGCTGCCGAGCACCGCGCCCTCGAGCACGCGCGTGACCTTCTGGCGCCGCGCGATGGGCTGCATGACGTCGGCGACCTGGAACAGGCCCTCGAGGCTGTCGCGGTCGAACTGCGCGACCGACAGCAGGTGCGGCCGGCCCTCGGCCGCGATGCGCTGCCCGAGCGGACGGCCGTCGGCACCGGCCGTCGTTTGCGCCTCGCGCTGCAGGATCTCGGCGACGAACTTGCCCACCATCTCCGGCATGGCCCGCGACTCGCCCGAGTCGGCCGGCAGCAGCCAGGTGTCGAGCGCCCGGCGGCGGACACCCAGCCGTTCGGAGAACGCGTCGCGGGTGAGGTTGAGGCGGCGCATGGCGTCGCGCAGGATGTCTTGTTGCTGGCTCATGGGCCATAAATATACGCCATGCGTAGATTACTTTCTCAAAAATCTGCGCTATGCGTACATTTCAACGCCCCAGCATCCCTCCCCACTGCCACAGGGCAAATCCGGCCAGGAACACGCCCGACAGGTGGTTGATCCTCTTTCTCCACGTCGCGTCGAACCGGTGGCGCCAGTGGCCGACACCGAATGACAGGGTGAGCCACCAGGCCGAGGAGCCGATCAGGACACCCGCGATCATCGGGATGGGGGACAGCGCCTGTGTGCCTGCGCCGGCCATCGATGCGAAGACGGCAATGAACGACAGGATGGCGGCCGGGTTGGAGAGCGTCAGCACGAAGGTGCCCGCGAAGCAGCGCATCAGCTCCGCGCGAGACGGTAACGGCGCAGCATCCGTGGCGAGCGGCTGGCTGAAGATGCGCCATGCCATCCACAACAGCATCGCACCGCCCACCAACGCCAGCCACACGCGCGCGCCCACCAGCCAGCCGATGACCTGTGTGATCCCGAAGGCCCCGATGGCGCCGTAGATCGCGTCGGCAAACGCTGCGCCAAGGCCCGTCGCCAGACCGGCGGCCATGCCCTGGTCCAGCGTGCGCTTGATGGTCAGCAAGCCGATCGGGCCAACCGGTGCGGCAATCAGGAGCCCCACCGCCAGCGCCTTGAAAAAGAGAGTCAGTGCATCTGTGTTCATGAGGCAAATGCTAGGTTTCTGCCCCGGTTTGCTGAATACCGGAATTCAGGCAAATGGCCCGATTCTCGAGAAATAATCAGGGCAGATCGGCCCCGAAGGAGAAATATGAAAACAGCCCCACCACTCGATGACAAGGCGTGGCGCCTGATCCAGGCCCTGCAGGCCGACGGCCGTCAGTCGCTCAAGGTGCTGGCCCAGGCAGCAGGTCTTTCACTGCCCGCGACCGCAGAGCGGCTCAAGCGCCTGGAGGAAGCTGGCGTGATCGGAGGCGTCCATGCCGAGGTGCCTCCAGCGGCGGTGGGCTACGCCGTGCGGGCCATCATCGGCATCAACGTGTCGCAACCGGGCAAGAAGAAGCTCATCCACAAGCTCACGACGATGCCGGAAGTGCTGGAGTGCCACCACGTGAGCGGTGCCGACTCCTACATGATGACCGTCGTTGCCATCGATCTGCCGCACCTGGAAGACCTGATCGCGTCGATCAACGTGTACGGGGAAACGCGCACGTCCATCGTTTTCTCGACACCGGTGCCGCGCCGCGGTGTGGCGATGCCCGCCCTGTAGAGGCAACCCGCGTCATTCGGCACGCGCTCGACGCGGCTCTCAGGGCTTCGGCACGCCGCCCTGCCATTGCGGCCAGTTCGTCACGATGTGGTCGACCACCCGGGTACCCACGAGCGCGATGTTCTCCACCGTCTCGGCAAAGCCGCCGGCAGTCTCGCCCGGCGCCGGATCGAGGTGCTGCAGCGTGGTTTCCTTCGGGCTGCCCTGGTCGAAGTTGACCGCGCCGCGCAGGCTCATCACGCGGTCGGTGCCGTGGGTGCGCTTGATCACGAGAGTGATCGCGGCGGCTTCCATCTCGGTGATGACGTAGTCGTCGGCACCGTACAGCTTCGCGATGTACTGCGCCTGCTTCGACATGCCCGGGCCGTGGAAGAAGGTGTCGCCGGTCATGTGGGTGCCGGTGCCGACGAAGGGGGCACGGCGGGCCGCGGCGTCGGCGTAGCGCAGGCGGTATTTGCGGGCCGACTCCGAATCCTTGAGCGGCGTGTCGGCCGAGAGCTTCATTGCCCAGCCCACGAGATCGGGGTTGAGCCTGAAGCGGCGGTATTCCTCGTAGCCCTTGCGCGGCATGAAGGTGGGCTCGCCGGCCTTGTTCTCCTCGGGCGCCCAGCGGTGGCCGAGGTCGTAGTCGACGAGCCAGGTGGCCCAGCTCACTTCGCCGATGGTGCCGCGCGCGGGCGGCGTGCCGGCCACACCCGAGATCACGTAGTAGGCCTGCGAGAAATCGAATTGCGGGTTCAGCAGGATGGCCTGCATCGACGACGACGAGTTGACCTTGCCCATGCCGAGCACCGCGCCGCACACGCCGTCGGTGTTGCAGTACACGGGTTGCAGCGCGCCGGGCACGGCCATCGGCTTGGCGCCCTTCCAGTAGCGCTCGTACCAGTGCTGGAACTCACCGGCGCGGTCGCCGGTGTTCTGGCCAATCTCGAACATGGCGGCGACGAACACCTTGACCTTGACGGGCGCGGCGATCGAACGCGCGTCCGGAGCAGACGAGGTGGAGGCACAGGCCGTGGCGAGCAATGCCGCGCCGCACAGCGCCGACCAGCGGGCGCAAAGGAAGGACCAGCGAGAGAACATGATTTTGAAACCGCAGAAGACAGACAGGGGGAGGAGAGAGGCACCAACAGCTTGCGGCGTCCTACACCGGGCGATTGTCGGTGCTGGCACAAGCGGATGCATCCCCCGGATGCAAACCTCATGCCGGCCGCCACCTCGCCTATCTCCGAATCGCCTGTCGAACCGCCCGCCAGGGCGCCCTCCAGGCCCACGCCCATCGCCAACGGCCTGGTCTACGTGAACCCTGACATGCCAGGCATCAGCCGCCTGAAGCACGGCGAGCATTTCCGCTACCGCGACGCCAAGGGCCGGTGGCTGCGCGACGTGGACGAGATCTCCCGCATCCGCATGCTGGCCATTCCACCGGCCTACACGCAGGTGTGGATCTGCCCCCTGCCCAACGGCCACCTGCAGGCCACCGGCATCGACGCGCGGGGGCGCAAGCAGTACCGCTACCACGCCGACTGGCGCGTGATGAAGGACGAGACCAAGTTCAACCGGCTCGAAGCCTTCGCCTTCGCCCTGCCGCGCATCCGCGCTCGCGTGGCGCGCGACCTGCAGCCCGAAAAGGGACGGAAGACGCCCGGCCGCAGCCAGGTGCTGGCCGCGCTGATTCGGCTGCTCGACACCACGCTGCTGCGCGTCGGCAACGAGGAGTACGCGAACAGCAACGGCTCCTTCGGCCTCACCACGCTGCGCAACCGGCATGCCGCCGTGCGCGGCGCGGCGCTGCAGCTGCGCTTTCGCGGCAAGGGCGGCGTGATGCACGAGGCGCGGCTCGACGACCCGCGCGTCGCCAAGGTGGTGCGCCAATGCCAGCAACTGCCGGGCCAGTCGCTCTTCCAGTACACCGATGAAGACGGCGAGCTGCGCGGTGTTTCCTCCACCGACGTCAACGACTACATCGCCGAAGCCGCCCAGGGCGAACGCTTCACCGCCAAGGACTTCCGCACCTGGCACGGCACGGTGCAGGCGCTGGAACTCACGCGCCTCGCCTGCGAGCCCGGCCGCACCGCCTTCGACGGCAGCCGCTATGGCGCCAAGGACATCCTCGCGGCCGTCGCCAGGCAGTTGGGCAACACGCCGGCGGTCTGCAAGAAGGCCTACGTGCACCCGGCCGTGCTGGCGCTGGGCAGCGCGCTCGCGGACGACGACGAAGATGCGGCCTCCGCCCTGTTCGAGAAGATCGCGGGCCGCGCCGCAGCCGGGCCCTCGCGCGGGCTGTATGCGGCGGAGCGGCGGCTGCTGGCCTTCCTGCGCGCGCACCGGCAGGAGCAGGCGCGCGCGCAGCGCGCCGAGAAAAACACCGGAAAGAGCTTCGCGCCTCAGCGCGCGGCCAGCGCGAAGCGCACGCTGTCGCGTTCCAGCACGATGGCGTAGCCCATGTCCTCGGCGAGGTTCTGGAGCGCGATCGCGTCGATGGCCAGCGCGCGCGGCGCGCGGTGCGCATCGAGCACCGGGTTCGCGCCGCCGGGCTCGCGCGGCAAGGCGACCAGGCGCAGTGCATCGGCGCCGTCCGGCTCGACCCGGATCGTGCCGGCCTCGGCCTCGCCGTCGTGCAGGTAGCCGAGCGCGCCCAGGAAAAGGTAGCGCAACGCGGCCGCGGCGGGCCAGTGTTGCTCGTCTTCCCGCGGCTCGGGCATGGCGTCGGCATCGAGCATCACGCCATGCAGGTCGAAGGCCGAGCGCATCAGGTTCACGCACTGCGTCACCAGCGCGCCGCGGGTGATGCCGTCGTCGGTGGTGGCCAATTCCCAGTCGCGCAGCGAGCGGATGGCTTGCACCAGCTCCAGCACCTGGTTGTCGATCAGCGCCACCCGCTCCTCGCAGGCCGGCGCATCGATGGGGGTCGCGCCGATCTGGCGCTTGAGCATCATCAGCGCCATGCGGATCACCGAGGTGGGTGCCGCCATGTCGTGCCGCAAGGCGGGCAAGGCGCGCGTGAGCAGTTCATGGCGCACGCCGGCGGCGATCCAACTGCGCGCTCCGGGCGACGCCTTCATCGTGCGGCCGCCGGGATCGGGGCGCAGCCTGCAAGGCGGGGGGCAGCGAGGGACACGGTCACGGCAATCTTCCTGAGACGGGAACAAGACAACGAGTATCGTGCCCGCCTCTGCCCCGACGTGTAGGAGCGTACCTACGGCTGCGGCGCTGCCGCTCAGGGCTTTCCGAGGTAGGTCCGGATGTCCTTCACCTCGACGCCGGCGGCGGCGACAGCCGAGCGCAGCTGCGCCTCGGTCACGCCCAGCGTCTGGGTCCAGTAGCGGACCTCGTGGGCTTCGTTGACATCGATACGGGTTGCATCCTGCGGTCCGCGCTTGCTCAGATCATCGACCATGGTGTGGATTCCTTGTTGGAGGCCTCGACGATGCAGCACCCGTGGGCGGTGGACTGGAGGACGGCAGCGCGCCTCCTTGCAGGAAAAGTCCGAGGGCGGCGGGATGGGTTGGAGATGTCCGGAAGCAGCGTGCCGGTGCGAAGCACGGCACCTATCTTCGGTCGCTCCTTCACTCCTTTGACGAAACCCAGCATGACACCCGAACAGAACAAGCGCGCCGTCTCCGAAGCATGGAAGGCTTTCGCGAGCCGCGACCCGCAACGCATCCGGGCCGCGTTCACCGAGGACGCCGAATGGCTCGCCCCCAAGGACAACGCCACCGGCGTGGCCCTCGGCTTCACGGACCACATGATCGGACCGGACACGATCGTGCGCTTCCTGGTCGAGGAGTTTCCGAAGCTGTTCGTGGCGGACGTCTCGGTGCAGTTCACCCACATGCACTGCGATGGCGACACCGTGATCCTCGAGGAGCGCATGCAGGCCACGCTCGCCAACGGCAGGCACTACGACAACGACTACTGCTTCATCTTCGAACTGCGCGAAGGCCGCATCGCCCGGATGCGCGAGTACATGGACACGCAGAAAGGCCGCCGCAGCATCATCGGCGACCTTCCGTCGGACCTCCGGGCTGCCGGGCCCGTGCCTGCAGTTCCCGCTTGAGCAGCTTGCCGTTGGCGGTGGCGGGCATGGCGTCGATCACTTCGATGCGGGCCGGCCGCTTGTAGGGCGAGAGGTGCTCGGCCAGGTGCGCGCGCAGCGCCGGTTCGTCCAGCACCGCATCGGGCTTCATCTCGACGAAGGCGACGATCTGCTCGTTGCCGTCGGGCTCCGGCACGCCGACCACCGCGCACAGATGCACGCCCTCGAAGCGGCCGATCACCGTCTCTATCTCTGCGGGGTAGACGTTGAACCCCGAGCGGATGATCATTTCCTTGAGCCGGCCGACCACGAACAGCGCACCGTCGGCATCGAAGCGCCCGAGGTCGCCGGTGGCGTACCAGCCGCCGGGGCGCATCACCTGGGCGGTGGCCGCCGCGTCGCGGAAGTAGCCGAGCATCAGGCCGGGGCCGCGCAGCCAGATCTCGCCTGTGTCGCCCGGTGCCGCATCCTCGCCATCGGCATTCACGATGCGGGCCTCGCCACCTTCGACTGCGTAGCCCGCCGCGGTGTCCGCGCGCGGCGCCTCGATGCGCGTGAGGAACACCGAGCCCGCGTACTCCGACAGGCCGTAGCCGTAGTGCAGCGGCAGGCCGAACAGGCGCTCGACGCGTTGCTTGAGCCCGAGGTCGAGCGGCGCGGAGCCGGTATAGACATAGCGCAGCTGCGGGAAGCGCGGCACGATGCGTTCCGCGTCGATGTGCGCCAGCAGGCGCGCATACATCGTCGGCGGCCCGAGCAGGTTCGACACCTGTTCGTGCGCCAGTGCCTGCAGCATGTCGGCCGGCGAGAAGGCGCCGCGCAGCACCAGCGACGCGCCGCCCGTGAGTGCCGCCATCAGCACCGTGCCGATGCCGAAGATATGGGTCATCGGCAGGAAGGCGTAGGCCCGGTCCCGCTCGTCGAGCGCTCGCACCGTCGCCGACACGCGCCCGAAATGCAGCAGGCCGCGGTGCGACACCATCACGCCCTTGGGCGTGCCGGAGGTGCCCGAAGTGAAGATGATCGCGGCCGTATCGGCCAGTGCGGCATCGGGTTCGGGACGGGCTTCGGCGCGCACGGCGGAATACATCACGCCCGGCAACGTCGCCGGCTCGGCCGCCGCACGTTGCGCATGCTGGCGCGCAGCCTCCGACGATCCGGTCGTGAAACAGCACAGGCGCGCGTCCGCACGCTCGACGATGGCCGCGATCTCGCCCGGCGACATGCGCGCATTGACGCCGCAGGACCAGGCGCCGACGCGGCTGCAGGCCATGAGCAGCGCGATGTGCGCGGCACAGTTCTCGGCCACCAGCACCACGCGGTCTGTAGCCCGCACGCCGGCGGCCAGCAGGTCTTGCGTGGCGACGTCGACCATCGCCTGCAGCGCCGCATACGTCGTGGTGCCCGCAGGTTCGAAAAGGAAAACGGCATCCGGCGTGCGAACCGCACGCTCTTCCAGCAGGCTGTGGATACGGCGCATCGGCTATTCCGCCTCGATGCCCTTGGACGCCGTCGCCCAGAGCCTGCGGTCGGACTGGCCCTTGGCCGCGAGCAGTTCGGCACTGCCCGACCAGACGTCGTAGCCCTGCTCGCGCAGCCGGTTCGCGATGTCTTCGCGCGCCAGCATCTTGCGGGCCGCGGCATTGATGCGCGCGACCAGCGCCGGGTCCATGCGCGCCGGACCGTAGAGGCCGAACCAGCCGCCCACGTCGTAGTCGGCCACGCCCGATTCGATCATCGTCGGCACATCGGGCAGCATGCGGTTGCGCTGGCGCGAAGTGACGGCCAGCGCGCGCAGCCGGCCCGACTGGATGAAGGGCCGCGAGGTCGCGATGATGTCGAACATCATCGGCACCGTGCCCGCCATCACGTCGGCGAGCGCGGGCGCGCTGCCCTTGTAGGGCACGTGCGTGAGCTGCACGCCAGTCATCTTCTCCAGCAGCGCGCCACACAGGTGGTTGGAGGCGCCGATACCGGCCGAGCCGTAGAACAGTTTGCCGGGCGTCGCCTTCGCATAGGCCAGCAGCTCTGCCACGTTGCGCACCGGCAGGTCCTTGTTGACCACGAGCACGTTGGTGTAGTCCACCAGCGGCGCGATGGGCGTCAGGTCCTTCATCGGGTCGAAGGGCATCTTGCGCTGCACGTTCGGGTTGATGGTGATGGTCGGGCTCGCGCCGAAGAACAGCATCGCACCGTCGGGCGGCGCCTTGGCGACCGCATCGCCGCCGAGCGATCCGCTCGCGCCGGGACGGTTGTCCACGATGACCTGCGTGCCGAGCTCCTGGCTCAACGCGGGCGCGAGCAGGCGCGCGGCGCCATCCACCGGCCCGCCGGCCGAATAGCCGACGACGAGCTTGATGAGCGAAGGCAGCGGCTGCTGCGCGAATGCGCGCAAGGGCAGCACGGACAGCAATGCGCTGCCCGCCAGCGCGGCCACGGCATGGCGCCGGGTGAGTTCGAGGGATTGCATGGGCGTTGTCTCCTGTTGTGTATTTCTTCGGCGGCTCGCATCGATCAAGCCGGCAGATCGAGCACCTGCCGCGCGAGGATGTTGCGCTGGATCTCGTTGGTGCCGCCGTAGATCATTGCGGCCGTCGAGCCGATCAGCGGGGACAGCACGTTGAAGGTCTGCCCGTCGAGCACCTGGTCGCCGGCGACCGCGCCCTGCTCTTCGCCCGCCTCGACCAGCAAGGCGCCGATGCGGTGGTAGGTCTCGCTGGCCCAGATCTTCAGCAATGAGACCGAGGCAGGCAGCGGCTTGCCGGCGCGCACGATGTCGGCGAAGCCGGTGTATGCGGCCGACAGGTCGAGCACGTCGAGCCGCAGGGCCGCGAAGCGCTGCGCGAACACCGGATCGGCAAAGAGACGCCGCGCCTGCGCCAGCCGCGCGAGCTGTCCCAGTGCGTACTGCGACTGCTTGGGGCTGCCGAGAAAGATGCGCTCGAAACCCAGCAGCGCCTTCGCGATGGTCCAGCCGCCATGCAGCTTGCCCACGAGGTTGCCGGCCGGCACGCGCACGTTGTCGAAGAACACCTCGCAGAACTCGGGCTCGCCTGCCAGCGTGTGGATCGGCCGGACCGTGATGCCCGGCGTGCGCAGGTCGCACAGCAGGAAGCTGATGCCCTCCTGCTTGCGCGCCTCCTTGTCGGTGCGCACCAGCATGAAGATGTGGTTGGCGTCCTGCGCCAGCGTGGTCCAGATCTTCTGGCCGTTGACGATGAAGTGATCGCCCTCGGCATCGCGCCCGGCCACGGCCTCGGTGCGCAGGCCCGCGAGGTCGGAGCCGGCGTTGGGCTCGGAGTAGCCCTGGCACCAGACGTTCTCGCCGCTCAGGATGCGCGGCAGAAAGCGCTGCTGCTGTTCGGGCGTGCCGTGCTGGATCAGGAGCGGCCCGATCATCACGATGCCCTGGTCGGGCGCGCGCGCCACGCCGTATTGCTCCAGTTCCTCGATCCAGGCGATCAGCTTGTCGGCCGGCAGGCCCATGCCGCCGTGCGCCTGGGGCCAGGCCGGGGCGATCCAGCCCTGCGCGGACAGCGTGAGGTACCAGTCGCGCACCTCGCTCCAGCGGGCGCGGTGCGAGAGATAGCGCAGCGCTTGCGGATAGCGCTGCTGCAGGAAGCCGCGCACCATGCGGCGGAACTCGGCCTCGGGCATGGCGGACCAGTCGGCGGTGCGGGGAAACTCGCCGGTCCATGCGTTGGTGCTCGCCGCGGCCTCGCCCTCTCCGGTGAGCAAGGCGTGCCGATGCTGATGCGCAGTGACATTGCCCAGCCAGGCCGAGAGGCACAGCACGCGCTTGTAGAACAGGCTGAGGTCGCACTCCTGCGTGTAGCCGATGGCGCCATGCAGTTGCACCGCCGAGCGCGAAGCCTGCAGCGCGGCGGCCGTGCAGCGCGCATTGACACGGCTTGCCTCGGCCTCGAGCCGGTCCGCCGACAATCCCTCGCCGGCCAGCGCCAACACCTCGTTCAGCGTGGCCTGCGCCACTTCGAGGTGGATGAACATGTCGACGCAACGATGCTGCAAGGCCTGGAAACTGCCGATGGGTTTGCCGAACTGCGAGCGGGTGCGCAGGTAGGCCATCGTCTGCGCCAGCATGGCCTGTCCCGCACCGAGCAGCTCGGCCGCCTGAAGAATCTGGCCAGCTGCGAGCGCATGGCGCAATGCATCTTGTGCTGCGGGCCCTTCGGCCAGCACGGCATCGGGCGGCAGCGCGACCTGCTCGAAGCGCAGGCTGGATGCCTGGCCGCCATCCACCAGCGGCACCAGTGTTTCGGTCACACCGTCCGTGCCGCGTGGCACCCACAGCAGCACCGCCTCGTCATCGCCACGCGCCGACACCAGCCAGCCACTGGCGGCAGCGCCGGGCAGCACCATGAGTTTTTCGCCCTGCAGCAGCACGCCGCCTGCATGGCCGGGGCGCCTCTCGCAGCCGCAGGCCAGCGGCACGGCGCTCAGGTCACCCGCACTCTCCTGCCAGGCCAACGCGGGCAGGCTGCGGCCCGCGACCAGTTCGGCGAGCAATGCGCGCGCACCCGGTGTGTCCAGCCGCGCCAGCAGCAGCGCACTGAGACCGGCCACGGCCAGCAGCGGCTCAGGCGCGGCATGCTCGCCGGCCGCCCGCAGGATTTCCGCGGCGCCGTCGAGCCCCAGCCCGAGGCCGCCTGAGGATTCGGGCGCCAGCATGCCGGTCCAGCCCAGCTCGGCGAGGGCATTCCAGCCCTGCGCCTCGTGGGCCTCGGGCTGCTCCATCAGGGCGCGGCGTCTTTGGGTGGCGCGGCTGCGCACGAAGTAGTCGAGCGCCGCTTCGCGCATGGCGGAAAGTGATTCGAGGTCCATCGCCGCAGCGTGACAGAAGCCCTCGCAGAACGGCATTTGCATTTGCCGAAGGGAGGGTTTCGCAATCACAGAGCGGCTTCGCGCGGGGAGGGCTAGATTCCACCCATGACAAAGATCAAGAAATCCCTGCACACCGACCTCGGCCACAGCACACCCGACAGGATCACCGTGCGCGGGCGCGACCTGCCCTCGGAAATCCTCGGCCACCTGAACCTCGGCGACATGGCCTTCCTAGAGCTCACGGGCCGCATCCCGACGCCGCAGGAATCCGTGACCTTCAACGCCATCGTCGTCACGCTGGTCGAGCACGGCATCACGCCGAGCGCGCTGGCTGCACGCCTGACCTATGCGGGCGCACCCGAGGCACTGCAGGCGGCCGTGGCCGCCGGCCTGTGCGGGCTGGGCACGGTGTTCGTGGGCAGCACCGAAGGCGCGGCGAAGATGCTGTACGAAGCAATTCCCTTTGGAGAGAAGCCGACGCGGCCGCTGGCCGAGATGGCGAAGGAGATCGTGGCCGGCCACCGCGCCCGCAAGCAGATCGTGCCGGGCCTCGGGCATCCGCTGCACAAGCCCATCGATCCGCGCACGCCGCGGCTGTTCCAGATCGCGGCAGAGAACGGGCTCTCCAGCCACTACGTCGCGCTGATGCAGGCGGTGCAGGAAGAGGCCGAGCGTGTCTCGGGCAAGTCGCTGCCGATCAATGCCACGGGCGCCATCGGCGCGATTGCTGCCGAGTTCGGCTTTCCGTGGAAGATCATCCGCGGCTTCGGCGTGATGGCGCGCGCCATCGGGCTCGTGGGCCACATCCTCGAGGAGATCGACGACCCGATGGCCATCGAGATCTGGCAGCGCGTAGAGAAAGAAGCCGGCGGCCCCCGCCAGGATTGAACGACGATGAACAACAACGACGCCCGCTTCCCCGACATCCGCGACGCCGTGCGCGACCTGTGCGCGCAGTTTCCCAACGAATACTTCCGCAAGATCGACGAAGCACGCGGCTACCCCGCCGAGTTTGTCGATGCCCTCACCAAGGCCGGCTGGATGGCCGCGCTGATCCCGCAGGAGTACGGCGGCTCGGGCCTCGGCCTCACCGAGGCGTCGGTCATCATGGAAGAAATCAACCGCTGCGGCGGCAACTCGGGCGCCTGCCATGGCCAGATGTACAACATGGGCACGCTGCTGCGCCACGGCAGCGAGGCACAGAAGCGCGACTATCTGCCGCGCATCGCCACCGGGGAACTGCGCCTGCAGTCGATGGGCGTGACCGAGCCCAGCACCGGCACAGACACCACGAAGATCAAGACCACGGCCGTGAAGAAGGGCGACCGCTACGTCATCAACGGCCAGAAGGTCTGGATCTCGCGCATCCAGCATTCGGACCTGATGATCTTGCTGGCACGCACCACACCGCTCGCGGACGTGAAGAAGAAGTCCGAAGGCATGTCGATCTTCATCGTCGACCTGCGCGAGGCCATCGGCAAGGGCATGACGGTACGGCCCATTCTCAACATGGTCAACCACGAGACCAACGAGCTGTTCTTCGAGAACCTCGAGATTCCCGCTGAGAACCTGATCGGCGTGGAGGGCCAGGGTTTCAAGTACATCCTCGACGGCCTCAACGCCGAGCGCACACTGATCGCGGCCGAATGCATCGGCGACGGCTACTGGTTCATCGACAAGGTGACGGCGTACACGAAAGAGCGCGTGGTGTTCGGCCGCCCCATCGGCCAGAACCAGGGCGTGCAGTTTCCGATCGCCGAGGCCTTCATCGAGATCGAAGCCGCCAACCTGATGCGCTACGAGGCCTGCCGCCTGTTCGATGCGCACCAACCCTGCGGCGCGCAGGCCAACATGGCGAAGTACCTCGCGGCCAAGGCGAGCTGGGAGGCGGCCAATGCCTGCCTGCAATTCCACGGCGGCTTCGGCTTTGCGTGCGAATACGACATCGAACGCAAGTTCCGCGAGACGCGGCTCTATCAGGTGGCGCCGATTTCGACCAACCTCATCCTGAGCTACGTCGCTGAACACATGCTCGGCCTGCCCCGCTCGTTCTGAAGGGACTGCATCTCATGACCTCTTCTTCGAATCATCCAAGCAAGGTGCTCGCCGCTTTCGCCGCCGACCTGAAGTTCGCGGACATTCCCGCCCCCGTGCTTCGCCGCACCGAAGACCTGATGCTCGACTGGCTGGGCTCGGTGCACGCGGCCCGCACGGCGCGGCCCGTGCGCAGCATCGAGCGCTTCGCGCAGATGATGGGGCCGGCCGATGGACCGAGCGAGATACTGACTTCGCGGCGCACCAGCTCGCCGGTGTTTGCGGCGCTCGTCAATGCAGCGGCCTCGCACTACGTGGAGCAGGACGATGTGCACAACGGCTCGGTGTTCCACCCCGCGGCCGTGGTCATCGCACCCGCACTCGCCGTGGCGCAGAGCATCGGTGCGAGCGGTGCACAGTTGCTGACCGCAGTGGTCGCAGGCTACGAGGTGGGCATTCGCGTCGGTGAATTCCTGGGGCGCTCGCACTACAAGACCTTCCACACCACCGCGACGGCGGGCACGCTGGCGGCTGCGGCCGCCGTGGGCCGTCTTTTGAATCTCACGCCGCAGCAGATGCTGCACGCCTTCGGCTCGGCCGGCACGCAATCCGCCGGTGTCTGGGAGTTCCTGCGCGATGCGGCGGATTCGAAGCAACTGCATTGCGCGCACGCCGCGGCAAGTGGCTTGATGTCGGCGTACCTCGCGCAAGACGGCTTCACCGGCGCAGCGAAGATCCTCGAAGGCGCGCAAGGCCTCGGTGTCGGCATGTCGAGCGACGCCGATCCGGCAAAGCTCACGGACGGCCTCGGCACCCGCTGGGCACTGGCCGAGACCTCGTTCAAATACCACGCCTCCTGCCGCCACACGCACCCCGCGGCCGATGCGCTGCTGCAGGTGATGACGCAGAACCAGCTGAAGCACGGCGATGTGAAACGCGTGACCGCGCATGTGCACCAGGGCGCCATCGATGTGCTCGGCCGCGTGAGCGTGCCGGCCACGGTGCACCAGGGCAAGTTCTCGATGGGCACGGTGCTGGGCCTGATCGCGGTGCACGGCCGCGCGGGCCTCGGCGAGTTCGACCACGACTTTCTCGCACCCGAGGTGGCGGCCTTGCGCGACAAGGTGACGATGCAACTCGATGCCGAAGTCGACGCCGCCTACCCCGCCCGCTGGATCGGCAAGGTCAGCGTCGAGACGGCCGACGGCCGCACGCTGCAAGGCCGCGTGGACGAGCCCAAGGGCGACCCGGGCAACACCCTGAGCCGCACCGAGATCGAAGACAAGATGCAGCGCCTGGCGCACTACGGCGAAGGCGCCACGGCCGACGAGGCGAAGGCCCTGTGCCAGCGCATCTGGCAACTGGCCGACGCACCGCGGGTGGAACGCTGGCTGCCCTGAGGACAGCGGCGCTAAGGCGCAACGAGATGATCGAACAGCTCGCGCGCCGACGCCGGCAACTGCTCGCGGTTGCGCGCAATGAGCTTGAGTTCTCGCTCCGCCCATGCATCGCTGAGTGCGACCGTCGAGATCCGCATGGCCATCGACAGCCGCTGCGCCGATGACGCCGGCAGCACGCCGATGCCCACGCCCGCTTCGATCATCAGGCAGATCGCCTCGAAGCTGCTGACCTGGATGCGCGGGTTGAAGCCCCGGCCGGCCAGCTCGGCACGGCGCTGCAGGAAGCGATGGATGGCGCTGCCATGGTGCAGGCCCACGTGCTGCTCGTCGAGCGTGTCGGCAAAGGCCACCGAGGGCGCTCCCGCGAGATGGTGCGTGACGGGAACCACCAGCACGAGCTGGTTGCGGCCGAAGGGGCGCGCGTCGAATTCGCCGGTGTGCACGTCGCCGGCCAGGATGCCGATGTCGGCCTCGCCGTCGGCCACCGCGCGCACGATCTCCTCGCTCAGGTATTCGCGCAGGTCCACCTGCACGGCCGGATGCTGCGTGAGAAAGCCGGCCAGCTTCTGCGGCAGGTACTCGGTGATCGAGGTGGTGTTGGCGAACACGCGCACATGGCCCTTGATGCCCTTGCCGAAGTCCTGCATGTCGCAGCGCAGGTGCTCCATCTGCTGCATCACGCGCTTGGCGTGATAGAGCACCGCCTGCCCCGCCGCCGTGAGGCTCACGCCCTGCGCGCTGCGGTGCAGCAGCTTGCCGCCCACGGCCTCCTCCATCTGCTTGATGCGGGTGGAGGCGGCGGCCAGCGAGATGCAGGCCTTCTCGGCGCCGCGCGTGAGGCTGCGCGCGTCCGCCACGTAGACGAACAGTTTCAGGTCGAACAGGTCGAAATGCAGGTTCACCGGGCAGGCACGAAGGAAGCGGGAGGAACCTGCATTGTCCGGCGAATGGCGCTGCGCGCGCCCTTCTCAGGGTTTGACCTCAGACAGGATCCCAGCTGAACACGTCCGCCGAGCGGTCCAGCGGATAGAAGCTGGCGCGCATCGCGGGCATGGCGTGCTCGGCAATGCTCTGCGGCGTCCAGCCCTCGGAGCGGTGGACGGAGCGCACCGGCCGCGGCTGGCTGATGAGCGAGATCTCGTTGTTGCGCACCGAGAAGATCTGGCCGTTGACCGCGCTGGCCGCATCGCTGGCGAGGTACACCGCGAGCGGCGCGACCTTGGCCGGCGTCATCTGCTTGATCTTGTCGACGCGGGCGCGCTGCTCGTCGGTGTCGGTGGGAATGGCGCCGATCATGCGGCTCCAGGCAAAGGGCGCGATGCAGTTGGAGCGCACGTTGAACTTGAGCATGTCGAGCGCCATCGACTTCGAGAGCGCCACGATGCCGAGCTTGGCGGCCGCGTAATTGGCCTGCCCGAAGTTGCCGATAAGGCCCGAGGTCGAGGTCATGTGCACCATCGCGCCCGAATTCTGTTCCTTGAAATGCGTCGCTGCGGCCCGGCTCACGTAGTAGGCGCCGTAGAGATGCACCTTGAGCACGGCATCCCACTCGTCGACCGACATCTTGTGGAAGAAGCGGTCGCGCAGGATGCCGGCGTTGTTGACGACCGCATCGATGCGGCCGAAGCTTTCGACGGCGCATTCGACGATGCGCGCGGCGCTCGCGGCATCGGCCACGCTGTCGGTGCTGGGCACGGCCTCGCCGCCCGCGGCGCGGATCTCGTCGACCACCTGCTGCGCCGGCCCCGCACTGCCGCCCGCGCCGTCGAGCGCCGCGCCGATGTCGTTGACCACCACCTTCGCGCCGTTCTTCGCCATGGCCAGCGCGATGTCGCGCCCGATGCCGCCGCCCGCGCCAGTGACGACGACCACTTTTCCTTCAACCATTTTTGTCTCTGCTCCGGATGTTCGACCGCGGGTTCGCGATGTCGACCCAGAATGCCACAGGGGGCGGGAAGCGGGTTTCTGATTTCCGAAGAGGGGCTTCGGCCCCAAGGCACCGGTGCGCCGTCAGTCCTGCCCGGCGCCGCCGCTCAACCCTGCATGACGTGCCGCTGCCTCGGCGACGTCGCCGGGCGCGTCCAGCAAGGGGCCACCCAGGAACGCCGCCAGCACATCGTTGCTGGCGGCCTGGCTCCGGGCCGGACCGCGCGATCCGCCGATCCATGCGGCCAGCACGAAACGCGCGGGCGCCGACAGGTACAGCGGCACGTCCGTGAAGCTGTAGTGGTTGGCCTCGGCGATCTGGTAGCGGTAGCCGCCCGCGCGCAGGTGGTACACGAGGGCGAGGTTGCCTTGCAGATAGTGCTGCGAATGCCGGGTCTCGCGGTGGTCGCTTTCCAGCAGCAGGAACGGGACCGGCATCGGGTCGGTGGCCGCACGGCCGTACAGGGTGCCGTCGAGGTTGGCGACGGCGCGGATGCGCGCATCGCCCATGGCCGCCTCGACCGCGCTGGCGCCGCCGAAGGAATGGCCGATGGCGGCGATACGCTGCGGATCGAGCCGCTCTGACAGGCGCGGACCGAACGCGCCGGGACGGCCGATCCGGTCGACGACGTAGTGCAAGTCCGCCGCCCGCAGGGCCTGCTGTGCGCTCATGTAGCGCGAGCGGTCCGGATCGTCCGGCAGGAAGCGCTGGGCCGGTGTCGCCAGGCGGCCGTCGGCCAGTTCCACGACCGGCGCTTCGTAGGGATGGTCCAGCGCGAGCACGACGAAACCACGGCTGGCCAGGTCGCCCAGCAGGCCGGAGTAGAACGCACGCGACGCGCCGTAGCCCGGCGAGAACAGCACCACCGGCCAGCGGGTTCGTTGCGTGGCGACCGGTGCGTCGGCGCGGGCATGGGTGTCGATGCGGTCGTAGCGCCGCATCACCAGGCCGGGTATCAGCGACACCCAGGACGGCAATCTTCGGAGGCCATCGATGTAGCGCGACCCAGCGCCTTCACCAGCCACCGCTGGATACCAGGCCTGCACCACGACGTTGCGGCGATCGTTCGGGTCGTCGGTCGCGGCTTCGTCGCGTTCGGGGTCGATCCACCGGAACACCTGGCTGCCGACCGGATACGGGCCGCTCGGCGCGGGCAGTTCCGGCACTGGCACGAAGCTCCATGCCAGCAACGCCACTGCGGCGAGCCCTGCAATGCCACCGCGCCCCAGCCATGCGAGCGCGCGCCGCGGCGGCGCCCGGCTACGCCTCCACGCCAGCACCACCAGTCCCGCCAGCAGCACGTAGATGGCTACGTACTGCCAGTAGAAGCCCTCGTGCCAGAGTTGAACGAGGCAGGCGATCACCAACGCCGCCAACACGGCAGTGATGGCGCGCGCATCGACCCGCCTCGTCACTGCCGCGGCCAGGGCCAGGCCGACCGCGATCACGACGATGGCGCCGTCCAGAACCGACATCGCGCCTCAGCCGTACCTGGCCAGCATGCCGAGGTTCTCGGCCAGTGCGGACTGGAAATGCTCGCGCTGCGAGGGCACCCACATCGGTGGATCGAACGCGGCGACGATGCGATGGCTCTCGATGCGGATCGTGCCGGCCAGCGGCTCGCGCACGGCGAAGCTGTCGCCCTGCAGGTCCGCCTGAAATCCCAACGCCTCGCCCTGCTGCTTCAGTTGTGCCTTGAGCACTTCCTGCAGCGCGGCTGGGCGTCCGGCGTGCGGTATGGATATCTCGATGGGTCGCAGGTCCGGCAGCGGCAGCGGCAGCAGCACCGCGGCAGTGACCTTCGACGGCCCACCCGCATCCGGAAAACGCAACTTCGCAGCAGCATCGAGCACCAGCGCGCGCGCCGCGGCGACCTCGTCGTTGGCCTCATGGCCGCTCTGCGCGGTCACGAAGTTGTCGGTCAACACATCGACCGACGCCACGCTGCCGTCCGCACCCACCGCGAGGCGGAAGGTCATCACGCCCTGCACGTCCTTGTAGGGCTTGACCGGTTCGGCAAGGTCGCGGTGAAACTCGAACACGACCTTGCGCGCCGCGGCAGCGTCGAGCGCACCCGTCACCACCGGCGAGGTGGCGCGCAGATGGCCGACCAGCGCGATGCGCGCTTCCAGCGGGTCCATGCTGCCCTGGATGGTCGGCGTGCCGTGCACGATGCGGTCGTCGAACAGCAGCAACTGGTTGAACTCCGCCGGCACCAGTTCGTACAGCGTCTCACCCTGCACGTGGTGCTTCTTGTAGCTCGGCACGCCGTCGCGCATCAGCAGGGTTTCGCCGCCGGAGAACTTGCGGGTCTGCCAGCGCGTGAGCGAGTAGACGAAGCCCCAGGTGCCGTTCTGGAAATCGCTGTGCAGGCCCAGCGTGCAGCCGTTGACCATCAGGTGCAGGTTCGGCGCGCCGGTCGGAAGCTGGCCGAGGTGGTCGATGCACCACTGCTTCAGATGTTGGGTGAAGCGCCCGTACAGTGCCTCGGGGAACACCTGCTGCGGCACCGTGCGCAGGTAGGTGTACATCTGCGGTTCGCAGAAGTACTGCCATTGCACGGTCTGCCTGTACGCGTTCTTCACCTTGTCGTCGTAGGCCGTGCGCAGGGCCTCGGCCTCGGGGAAGAAGTCGCTCGCGACGTGCTGGCGCTTGATCATGCCGGCACCATCGCGGCGTGGTCGCGCATGTCGCCCAGCGCGACACGGATCTGGCGGTTGCCGCTGTACGGCAGGCGCCCATGGGCCATCAGCAGGTTGTTGACCAGCAGCACGTCGTGGGTCTGGGTCTCGATGCGGATCGCGCACTCGGTCAGCACCCGGTCGATGGTGCGCACCCACTCGGTCGGGATCGGGCTGCCGTCGCCGAAGAACACCGTGCGCGGAAACTGGTCGCGCCTGAAGTGCTTGCTCAGCAGGCTGTGGACTTCGTTCGGCAGCGCGTCGGGATGGTGCAACAGGACCTGGTTGAACCAGGCCTCGGTGTCGCGTTCGGGAATCCGCAACAGGGCGTGGGTGCGGTAGGACACGGTGACGTCGTTCTCCGAGCTCGCGTCGATCTCGTGCCCGGTCGACGCGATCTTGTCGCGCAGTTCCTGCAGGCTGCCGACCTTGAAAAACTGCTCCCACGAGGCATCCAGGCCGCGGATGAAGCGGCGCCGGTAGACCAGGCCCAGTTCGCGGAACCGTTCGAGCATCTCCGCCGGCAGGCGTTCGATCACCCGGCGTCCGTCCGACAGGGTCCACTCGCCGCCTTCCGACGCCGGTTCCAGGCAGAAGAACAACTGGCGCGACGGCCAGGTCTGGGTGTGCGACGCCTCGTTGTGGAACCGGATCTCCAGGTGCTTGGGGTACGGCGTGGCGAAATAGACGTTCTCGCTGGCGCTGGCCAGCGGCAGGTCGCCGTAGTGCCTGTAGAGCGCGTCGCAGGCCGAAGCGGCGGAGGCCTCGAAACCGTCGAGGCCGCCGACGTCGAAACCACGGAACAGGACATGGCCGTCGTCCCACAGCGCTTCGTCGATGCGGTCGCGGTGTCGGCGGATCCAGGGCGCGAGCGGTTCGCGCGAGGTGGAGGTGATTTGCATGGGTTCGTTCGCACCTTTTCAGTGATTCATTTCGCATTCGAGACCGGGGGCTTTTCTTCGGGGCGCTGTTGTTCAGGGCGTGTGCACAGGACACCGGGTACTCCCCTCCGCGAATGTCCCCCGCTTCGCTCCTCCTTTATTTCGCTGCGGGGAGCACCCGGTGCCCTGTGCACGATGAGCGCTGCTCTCGTGCTGGCCGATCAACCGCTGCGCTGAGCGATCACGCTGGCGGTGTGCTCTGCGCAGCGA
>NZ_JBFUHN010000096.1:0-21907 GCF_056402375.1 Variovorax sp. P4_B10
ATCAACTGCTGCGCTGAGCGATCACGCCGATGGGGTGCCTTGCGCAGCGAAATAAAGGAGGAGGCATGCGGCCTTAGGCCGCGCCGGGGGACATTCGCGGAGCAAGGTACCCCGTCGGCGTGAGCGCGCCCCGAACAACGCACCTCAAACACAACACGACGAACAGAAAAGCAACGTCCCTTTTCAGCGGTACGACAGCACCAGCCCGTGCACCAGCCGCGTCCACCCATCCAGCATCACGAACAGCAGCAGCTTGAAGGGCAGCGAGATGGTGGTCGGCGCAATCATCGACATGCCGAGCGCAAGCAGCACAGTCGCGATGATCAGGTCCACCACCACGAACACCAGGTAGATGATGAAGCCGATCTGGAACGCACGCGTCAGCTCGCTGAGCGTGAAGCTCGGCACCAGCACCATGAAGTCGTCGTCCTTCAGCTGCTCGGCGCGCGCCTTGGGCCAGATGTTCGAAGCCGACTTCAGGAAGAACTGCCGCTCGCGCTCGTGCGTGTGCTTCTGCAGGAACTCCTTCACCGGCACCTTGGCGGCATCGATCACCGCCATGATGTCGCCCATGCTCTCGCCCTTGATGCCGAAGTTGCGGTTGCGCAGGGTGTCGCCGATGTCCATGCCCACCGGCGCCATGATGTAGACCGACAGGATGATCGCGATGCCGTTCAGCACCATGTTGGGCGGCGTCTGCTGCAGGCCGAGTGCGGTGCGCAGCAGGCCGAACACGATCACCAGCTTGGTGTAGCTCGTCACCATCAGCGCCGCGAAGGTCGCGAAGCCGAACGCGACCATCACCGCGACGAGTGTGAGGGGCTCCGGTATTCCGCCTTGCATCGGTGCCCCCGCTCAGACTTCGCCGGGCGCGAACTCCGACACGCGCACGCCCAGGCGATCGCCCACGGCGACCAGGTAGCCCTTGCCCAGCACGTTGCCGTGCGCCAGGATGCGCACCGGGCTTCGGTTGAGCGGCTCGGCCAGGTCGAACACATGGCCGGCGCGGATGCTCTTCAATTCGCCGAGCGACAGCGACAGGTCGCCGACCTCGAAGCGCAGCGTCACCTCCAGCGCATCGAGCCGGTCGATCGGCAGGTTGACGTTGTTGTCTGCGGTGGCCGCAGGATCGGCGGGCGTGGCTGGCTTCATGGCGCTGTCTCTCGATTGCTGAACGGTGATGCGCGAGCCTTCGGCAACGGCCGAGAGATGCAGCCCGGTCGGGCCGCCCAGCTCGGCGGTGACGACGATGCCGCCGCCCGAAGAACTCCATTGCTCGATGCCGACGATGTCGCCGGGGCGGATGCTGCTGATCTCGCGCAGCTGGATCGGCGTGCTGCCGAGCCGGAAGCTCACCGGCAGGTGCAAGGCGTCGAAGGCCTCGCTGGTGCGCACGGCATGCGGGGCCCCGGTGGCCGCGGGCACGAGCGCATCGAGCGTGGCGGCGTCGTCGAACTGCACGAAGCCGCGCAGCATCGCGCCGCCGTCCGATGGCGTGGCAACGAAGAAGGCCGCGCGCTCGGGGTCGCAATGCAGGAGCGGCTGCTCGCGTGTTTCGCGGGCATCGCGCGGTGCCCGCGCCTCGGCTTCCGAAGGCTGCCATTCGAAATGCAGGCGCAGCGCTTTCTCGAGCGCATCGATCACCGGGTGCAGCGTGTCGGCCAGCAGGATGTAGCGCAGGTCGCGCGGCAGCAGGTCGATGCGCCGCTCGCCGAGCAGGGCCTGCATGCTCGGCGCATCCATCGCGAGATGGCCGACATGTGCACCGAGCCTGAAGCTGTAGCTCTCGCGTGTCGTGTGGCCGAAGGCCGCGTCGTGGTGCCATGCGAGCCGGTAGCTCACGCCCCTGGCCGCCACGCCGTGCAGCGGCGCCGCCGCATGGAGACGGTTCAGCGCACGCACATTCGCTGCATCGGCGCGAGGCAACGTGCGTGCCTCGCCGAGCTCCGTCACCGCTTCAGCCGCCTGGGTCGGCATGCATGCTTTCGTTCGAACAACTGCTACGTCTTGTCACTGTCTACATACCTTGGTGCAACGCGAACACCTTCGCATCGGGTCGGCGCAGCTTAGCGAAAGGGGCAGGGCGCAGGTAGTACGCAAAACCGTAGTGCCGCGCGCGCCACAAGTCCTTCGTACTTACGAGAACTCGTGGTTGCCGTGAACGGAGGGCGGCGCTTAGAGTCCACCGCGACGTGAGGCTCTTCACGTTCGATGTGCAGTCGCAAGGCGATGTGCATCCAACAAAACAACTCCAAGAATTTCACTTGAGCAAGGACGCAATGGCGAGTCCCTCGCGATCTCTTCAACAGTACCGCGGCAGCTTTCGCGACCTGCTGGGCAACGCCGGCCGCTACAACGACCTGCTGCTGGCCGGCCTGCTCGTGGTGGTGGTGGCGCTGTTCGTGCTGCCGCTGCCCACGCCGCTGCTCGACCTGCTGATCGCGAGCAACCTGRCCATCAGCCTGGTGCTGCTGATCGTCGCGATGTATGTGCCTTCGGCGCTGTCGCTGTCGACTTTTCCGTCGCTGCTTCTTTTCACCACCTTGTTCCGGCTTGCGCTCAACATCGCATCGACCAAGCTGATCCTGCTGCAGGCCAATGCGGGCCACATCATCGACACCTTCGGCAAGCTGATCGTCGGCAACAACGTGGTGGTCGGCGGCGTGGTGTTCCTGATCATCGCGATCGTGCAGTTCATCGTGATCGCCAAGGGTTCGGAGCGCGTGGCCGAGGTCGCGGCGCGCTTCGCGCTCGATGCGATGCCGGGCAAGCAGATGAGCATCGACGCCGACGTGCGCGCCGGTGTGCTTTCTTCTGCCAAGGCGCAGAAGCAGCGCCGGCTGCTGGAGCAGGAGTGCCAGCTGCACGGCGCGATGGACGGCGCGATGAAGTTCGTGAAGGGCGATGCCATTGCCAGCATCGTGATCGCGCTGGTCAACATCCTGGCGGGCATSGCCATCGGCACGTTGATGCACGACATGACGCTGGGCGGTGCGCTGCAGCGCTACGCCATCCTCACGGTGGGCGACGGCATGGTGTCGCAGATTCCGTCGCTGCTGGTGTCGATCGCGGCCGGCATCGTCATCACGCGGGTCAGCACCGGCGACCGCCGCGACTCGCAGCTCGCGCAGCAGATAGGCGACCAGCTGATGGCGCATCCGCGCGCGCTCATCATCGCCGGCCTGGCCGTGGCGAGCTTCCTCGTCGTGCCGGGTTTTCCGAAGTGGGTGTTCGGCCTGCTGGCCGCCATCCTGCTCGGCCTGGGCTTCGCCATGCGCATGCTGCGCCAGCAGCGCAACACGCCGGGCTGGATCTCGCACGGCGGCGGCGTGGCCGCCGAAGAGACCGACACCGACCACGCCATCGCCGCGCCGCTGGCGGTGCGCCTGTCGTCCGGCCTGCGCAGCTCGGTCGACCGCTACGTGCTCGACCAGCACCTGTCGCTGGTCAAGAACTCGGTCGAGTCGGACCTCGGGCCGATCTTTCCGCGCCTGCAGCTGAACTACGTCGATGGCCTGGACGACAACGAATACCAGGTGCTGGTGCACGACGTGGCCGTGGCGCGCGGCACGCTCAAGCCCGACTGGCTGCTGCTCGATCCGGCGCAGGCCGCCGCGACGCCGCCGGGCGCGGAAGTCGCGGAACCCTTCGGCCCCTTCGCGCGGGTCGTGTGGGTGCCTGGCCCGGAGCCCGGCCTGACGACTTGGAGCGGCGCGGAAGTCGTGGGCCTGCATGTGGACCACACCGTGCGCCGCAACGTCAAGGACCTGATCGGCCTGCAGGAAGTGCAGCGCCTGTTGCACTCGGTGCAGCGCGACGCGCCCGAGCTCGCTGCCGAGGTGCTGCGCGTGGCTTCGGCCCAGCGCATTGCCGAGGTGCTGCGCCGCCTGCTGCAGGAAGGCATTCCGATCCGCAACCTGCACGCCATCTTCGAGAGCCTCACGATGTGGGCCGCGAAGGAGCAGGACGGCATTGCGCTGACCGAGCTGGTGCGCATCCACCTCGGGCGCTACATCACCAGCCGCTATGTCGGTGCGAACCGCCAGCTCGAGGCGATCCTGTTCGAGTCCAGCCTGCTGGACCGGGTGCAGAACGCCATCGAGCGCTCGCCGCGCGGCAACCTGCTGCTGCTGAGCCCCGCCGTCACGCAGGACATCCGCGAGCAGCTGCGCCGCGTGCTGGGCTCCACCGCCAACCGCGTGGTGGCGATCGCGTCGTCGGACGTGCGCCGCTACATCAAGAACCTGATCGAGCCGGTGGCGCCGCAGCTGGCGGTGCTGTCCTACCAGGAAATCGACGACGACGTGGCCCTGCAGCCGGTGGGCTGGATCACCAATCCCCAAGCGCATTGATGAACGACAACAAAGACCTGTTTTTCGAGGGAACCGACATACGCCATGACACCGCAGAACATCCTGGACATCACGCGCGAGGGCCTCATGCTCGTGCTGTGGATCTCGCTGCCGGTGGTGGTGGTGGCCACGCTGTCGTCGCTCGTCGTCGCGGTGCTGCAGGCGGTGACGCAGGTGCAGGACCAGAGCATCGGCCAGTCGGTGCGGCTGATCGCGGTGATGGTGGCGATCATCGTCACGGCCGGCTGGCTGGGGCGCGACGTGATGCGCTTCGCCGAGCGCGCCTTCCTTTCGCTGACGACGCTGTCGTGACCGCCGCGATGACGATCGTCTCCCGCATGCTTCGGGTCCGCCGGCAGGCCTTCATGCTGCTGGGCTGCGCGGTGCTGATGCTGCTGCTGGTCCAGCAGGGCATGGCAGCAGAGTTCCGCTGGCAGAACAAGCCCTTCCAGATCATTGCCAACGAGAAGCCTTTGCCCGATTTCCTGCGCGAGCTGGCATCGTCGCAAGGCATCACGGCGGTGATCGATCCCAAGGTCAACGGCGTGATCAGCGGAAAGTTCGACGGGCCGGCGAAGAACATCCTCAACAGCGTCTGCTCGGTCAACGGGCTCACCTGGTATTTCGACGGCGCCTTCCTCTTCGTCGACCTGGCCGCCGATGCCAAGAGCGAGGTGCTGCCGATCGCGGCCGAGAACGCCGGGCGCATCGCAGAGACGCTGGTGCGCCTGCACATCTCCGACGAACGCTACCCGCTCAGCATCAGCGAGCGCGATGCCAGTGTCTACGTGACCGGCCCGCGCCGCTACGTGGAGATGGTGCGCCAGGCCGTGAAACTGGCCGACCAGAAGACCGCGATGGCCGAGGGCGCCGAGATCCGGCTGTTCCCGCTCAAGTACGCCTGGGCTTCCGATTTCCGGATCAACCGTTCCGGCAAGGAGACGGTGATTCCGGGCGTGGCCAACGTGTTGCGCAGCCTGTACGGCCGCAGCACCGGCAACCAGTCGTCGGGCGGCGGCGGCTCCGGCGGGCGGGGAACGAACGGCACCATGTCGGTCGGGCCGAACCGCCAGATCAAGCTGCGCAGCGGCGAGACCATCAACGCGCCCAAGATCGACATCGCGGGCGCAGGCTCCGGCGGCGACGCCACCACGCTGGGCGGCATGTCGAGCGTCGCGGGCAACGAGTTGCCGCAGTTCCAGGCCGACACCCGCATGAACGCAGTGCTGGTGCGCGACATGCCCGACAAGATGGCGCAGTACGCGAAGCTGATCGAGTCGATGGACACCCGCCCGCGGCTGGTGGAGATCGAGGTGACCATCATGGACATCAGCTCCGACAACCTCACCAGCCTGGGCATCGACTGGCGCCTGCACGGCCGGCATGCCGACTTCCAGACCGGCCGCGGCGACCGCGGGCCGCTGACCTGGGGCGGCACGGGCAGCGAGGCAGGGCAGGTCGGCAGCTTCGACAGCACGGGCAATCCGCTCACGCCGCTGGGCGGCATGTTCACCGCCGCCATCGGCAACAGCGCGCGCAATTACCTGCTGGCCCGCGTGACCGCGCTGGCCACCAACGGCAACGCCAATTTCGTGGCGCGCCCGAAGGTGATGACGCTGGACAACACCGAGGCCGTGCTCGAGAACCTCAGCGAGTTCTACGTGCGGGTGGACGGTTTCCAGGATGCGGGCCTCTTCAGCATCACCGCCGGCACCGCCGTGCGCGTGACGCCGCTGATCATCGACGAGAAGACCGGCCGCGGCGTGATGATGTCCATCGACATCGTCGACGGCGACCTGAGCCCGCAGTCCGTCGACAAGA
Organism: Variovorax sp. P4_B10; assembly: GCF_056402375.1. Taxonomy (NCBI): domain Bacteria; kingdom Pseudomonadati; phylum Pseudomonadota; class Betaproteobacteria; order Burkholderiales; family Comamonadaceae; genus Variovorax; species Variovorax sp. P4_B10. The sequence goes on from NZ_JBFUHN010000096.1 coordinate 6,174, forward strand.
TTCCGATCGTGCGCCGCCGCACCGTCAACACGCAGGCGCTGGTGGACGAGGGCGCGAGCCTGCTGATCGCCGGCTACTCGTCGGAAGAGAAGAGCAATGCCGTCACGGGTGTTCCGCTGCTGAAGGACATTCCCGGCGTCGGCGGCCTCTTCAGGTACACCGACAAGAAGCAGAACAACATGGAGCGCTTCTACCTGCTGACGCCGCGCCTGGTCACGCCCGGCTCCACGGCCGCCGTGCCGATGCTGCCCCTGCCCGAGCCCGGAGGCTGAACATGAATGGCGACATTCCGTTCGACGACAGCCAGGGCGCCGAGGCACCGGCCCCGCAGGCCGCGCAGGCGCAGGCCGCCGGCTGGTGCCTGCGCTTCCTGAGCGGCGCGGTGAAGGGCCGCACCATCGTGCTGAAGCCCGGCATCAACGTGCTGGGCTCCGGCGGCGAATGCGAGGTGATGCTGCCGGGCGGCGACGTGCTGCCGCGGCACCTTGCGTTCACCGTGGGCGAGCTGGTGGTGTCCATGCAGCGCCTGGGCACCGCCTCGGCGCGCCTCAACGGCGAAGAGATCCAGCAGCCGCGCAAGAGCGTGGTGGCGGGCGACATCGTGAGCGTGGGCCAGATCGATTTCCAGCTCGACCGCACCTATCCCACCCGCGCGCAGGAAGACCGCATGTTCGCGCCGGCCCACGGCGCGTTGCCGGACGAGAGCGCGCTTGCGCGGCATCCGGCGTCGGGCACGCAGCGGCTAGGCCTGTGGGTCGGCGGCGTGATCGCGATCCTGGCCGTGCTCGGCATCGCGGCAATGGCGCTGGGCGGCGATCATGGCGGCGCGATGAACGGCAACAGCGTGAACCTGGCCGAGGTGGAGAAGGCGCTCGTGCCGTTCCCCGAGGTCGAGGTCATCGCGGCGCCCGGCGGGCAGTTCGGCGTCAAGGGCTATGTGGAATCGAAGCAGCGCCGGCAGACGCTGGAGCAGGCAATGGCGCGCTTCGGCAGCAAGGTCAGCGTCAACGTGCATTCGGCCGAGGACATGGTCGAGCAGGCGCGCCGCTATGTCGGCGATCCCGGCGTGGCCGTCACCTACACGGGGCAGGGCCGGCTGGTGCTGACCGGCACGGTGGAGGACGCCGCCGTGCGGCAGAAGATCCGCCGTCTCAGCGAGGACCTGCATCCCTCGGTGCTGGTCTCCGACAAGGTGCAGTACCGCGAGAAGCCCAAGGCCGAGAACAAGGACGACGACGTGCGCGCCCAGTGGGACAACTGGCAGAGCGTGCTGCCCGCGCGCATGGTGAGCATCACCGAAGACAGCAACGGCCTGCGCCACATCCAGCTGTCGAACGGCAATCGCTACTACGAAGGCTCGGTGTTGCGCTCGGGCGCAGAACTGAAGAGCATCGATGCCGATGGGCTGGTGCTGAGTGGTGGCGTGCCCAACAAGAAACCCGCGAGGTGAAGAACATGTTTTCCTTCATCCCGCGTCCCCCGATTTCATGCGCTGACGCACCGCGGTGCGCCGCATGGAATGGCTTCGCCGAGTGGCGAAGCGCTTTCATCCGCAACTGAAAAAAACCTCAACCTTTGACAGGAGTTTCACCATGAGCGCAGTCGACACATCGATCCAGCAAATGCAGCAAGCCGCAGCCGACCAGGCTCGCCTGATGAGCGTCAGCATGGCTGCGGGCGCGACCATCTCCGGCGCAGCAGCGACGGCACAGACGGTCAACGGCGCCAACGCCGCCGGCACCGAAGTGGCGAAGTCCACCGGCAACGACATCCGCCAGTCCGCCAAGCAGAACTGACGGTGAGGCACGCGCGGAGTCGACGGGCTTCGCGCGGCCCTTTTTTTCTTTCCGAGGAGAGTGAACCATGACCGATCCCATTGCGTCGGCAGCCCTCAGCGCACCGCCACCGGAAGTCGCTGCATCCGCTGCATCCGCCAACGCCGCTCCGGCGCAGCAGACGGTGAGCCCGTCGCGCTTCGAGCCGGGCGAGACGCGCATGTTCGCCAACATGATGCAGGGCGTGCGGGCACCGGCCGGGACGAGCGCGCCGAGCGCGATAGGCGATGCGGCCAAGTCGCTGGCCGCGCAGTTGTCGGGCAACGTGCGCTCCATGGAGGACATGCGCAAGAGCATGCTCGAGTCCATCGATTTCGCGGACCCCATCAAGACCATGTTCGTGATGACCGATCACGCCATGGAAGCGAACATGATGTTCGCGCGAATGCATATTTCCACCGGGCTGGCCAGCGCCGCGACCAGCCTGTTCGGCAGCCTGCTGAAGAACCAGCAATGAGGATGCCTCCACGCCTGCGCTGGCTTGCCGCGCTCGTGCTGTTGCTGGCACTGGCGGGCTGCAAGGTCGCGCTCTATTCCAACCTCAAGGAGCAGGAGGCCAACGAGATCGTCGCCGCCCTGTCGAACGACGGCATCGCTGCGACCAAGACAAAGCTCGAAGGCAGCAACTGGCAGGTCGAGGTGGAGGAAGACCGCCTGAGCCAGGCGCTGGACCTGCTGCGGGTGCAGGGCCTGCCGGCCGAGCGCTACGTGAGCATGGGCGAGGTGTTCCAGAAGCAGGGCCTGGTGTCCACGCCTTCCGAGGAACGCATGCGCTACATCTACGCCATGTCGCAGGAGCTGTCGCAGACCCTGCGCAGCATCGATGGCGTGGTGGACGCGCGGGTGCACGTGGTCATTCCGGCCAATGACCCGCTGAGCGAGAAGATCCGGCCGTCGTCCGCCGCGGTGTTCATCAAGCACCGGCCCGATGTCGACCTGCGCCTGCTCGCACCGGCAGTGAAGGACATGGTGGCGCACAGCATCGAAGGGCTCACGCACGACCAGGTGTCGCTGTCGCTGTTCGAGGCTCGCCGTATATCGCGCGCAAGCTCCGCGGGCGCCGCGGCCGGCTCGCCGATGGTGCTCGGCCTGTTCTCGACGCAGACAGCGATGGTGCTGCTGGGCCTGCTGTTGCTGGCCGCCATCTGCCTCATGGCGCTGCCGGCCCTGTTGCGCCGCCAGGGCCAGGACTGGCGCACCTGGATGCGCCGGCAGGTGCTCAAGCGCTGACCGCACGCCATGGCCGCACCGACCACCGCGCCACCCCCCGCCACGGCCATGCCCGGCCCGATGGACCTGGTGCGCCTGGTGATGCGCTTCAACCTGCATCCCGAGGCCGATCTGCATCCGAGCTGGCTGCCGGCGAACTGGCCGGCACGACATCGCTCGGTGGCGCGCATGGGGCCTGCGGGCCGTGCCGTGCTGGCCGAGCTGCTGCGGCGCGGACAGGCGCCGGGCCATGCGCAGCCGCATGCGGCGGCCGACTACAACTTCGACTCGCGGCTCAAGCGGCTGGCGCTGCTCGATGCCGCATCGCTGCGCCGTCTCGCGGCCTACCTCGGCTTCTGCGCGCACCTGCCGCTCTTCAAGGTGCGCGGTGGGGCGGGCCTGCAGATCCGCCGTCAGGCGCGCCGCATCGACCGCGACGCCGTCGACTTCGTGCTCGATCGCGTGCCCCAGCTCACCGAGCTGCGCATGGACAGCGCCGTGGTGCAGCAGCGGCCCATCGCGACCGGCCGCGTGGTGCTCGACCGCGGCTACCGCCTGCTGCTGGGCGCGGCCGCGTCCGAAGGGGAGCTCGTGCTCCAACGCCTGAAGCACAAGCTGCCGCGGCGCATCTCCGCCTTGAGCGTGCCGAGCTTCGAGCCGCGCCAGGCCCTGCAACTCAACGAACTGATGCTCTCGTGCATCGTTCCCGAAAGACTGCCGCAATGGGACTGGCTTTTCTGATCACCACCGACAACCTGCAGCTCCTGAGCGAGCGCAAGGTGTTGAAGGAGAACGAATACGCGGCGTTGCTCGACGCATCGGCCGTGGTGGACACCGCGCGCCAGGAAGCGCGCCGCATCACCCAGCAGGCCCTTCACGACGCCGAGGCGAGCCGCCGCCAGGGCTACGAGGAAGGGCTGAAGCGCGCCAAGGCCGAGTACGCGCGGCAGCTGGTGTCCGAGACCATGGCCGCCGAGCGGCAGCTGCATTCGCTGCGCAGCGCGATGGCGCAGATCGTGGTCAAGGCCGTGGGCAAGTTCATCGCCGATGCCCGGCCCGAGGCGCTGTTCGAAGCCGCCTTGCTGCGGGTCGACACGCTGATCCGCAGCGAACCCTTCATCAGCGTGCGCGTGGCGCCCGCGCAGGAGGCCTCCATGCGCGAGGTGCTGGCCCGGCTGCGGGCCGAGGCGCAATGGAACATGACGGTGAGCGTCGTGGTCGACCCGGCGCTGGCCATCGGCGCCTGCGTGGTGCAGACCGCATCGGGCACGCTCGAGCTCGGCGTCGATGCGCAGCTCGAAGCCTTCCGGCGCGCGGTCGAGCGCGGCGGTGCGGTCGATGGCGCGGAGGCGAAGCGATGAGTGCGCCGCAGTCGATCGCGTCCGACGCGGCGCTGGGCATCGTGGCCGACCTGGAGCAGGTCTTCGGTCGCGTGATGCCGGTGGCCATGCGCGGGCGCGTGAGCAAGGCGGTCGGCATGCTGATCGACGCCACCGGCATCCAGGCCCACGTGGGCGAGCTGTGCGAGCTGGTCACGCCGGGTGAGCCGCCGCTGCTGGCCGAGGTGGTGGGCTTTCGCGGCAACACGGCCATCCTCACGCCGCTCGGTCCGATCACCGGCATCTCGGCGCTGACCGAGGTGGTGCCGACGGGGCGCGGCCACGTCTGCCCGGTGGGTGCCGGCCTGCTGGGCCGCGTCCTCGACGCGCTGGGCCAGCCCATCGACGAACTCGGCCCGCTCGCCACCCACACGCGGCTGCCGGTGCACCGCGAGCCGGTGAGCCCGCTCGCGCGGCGCATGATCGACGCGCCGCTGGCCACCGGCATCCGCGCCGTCGACATGCTGCTGACGCTGGGCGAAGGCCAGCGCGTGGGTGTGTTCGCGCCGCCCGGCGTCGGCAAAAGCACCTTGCTTGGCATGCTGGCGCGCGGATCGACGGCCGAGGTCAACGTGATCGCGCTGATCGGCGAGCGCGGGCGCGAGGTGAAGGAGTTCATCGAGCACAACCTCGGCCCCGAGGGCCTGGCCAAGACCGTGATGGTGGTCTCCACCTCCGACCGGCCGCCGATGGAGCGCATCAAGTCGGCCTATGTGGCGACCACCATCGCCGAGCACTTCCGCGACCAGGGCAAGAAGGTGCTGCTGCTGGTCGATTCGCTCACGCGTTTTGCGCGCGCGCAGCGCGAGATCGGCCTTGCGAGCGGAGAGCCGCCGACGCGGCGCAGCTACCCGCCTTCGATCTTCTCGATGCTGCCGCAGCTGCTGGAGCGCGCGGGGCAGGGCAAGACCGGCTCCATCACGGCCGTGTACTCGGTGCTGACCGAGGGCGACGAAGAGAACGACCCGATCGCCGAAGAGGTGCGCTCCATCCTCGACGGCCACATCGTGCTGTCGCGCAAGATCGCGGCGGCCAACCGCTATCCGGCCATCGACGTGCTGGCCAGCATCAGCCGCGTGATGCCGCTGGTGACCTCGCGCGAGCATGGCGCGGCGGCCGCGCACTTTCGCAGCCTGCTGGCCAAGTACCAGGAGATGGAGCTGCTGGTGCAGATCGGCGAGTACAAGCCGGGCAGCGATGCGCTGGCCGACGAGGCGATCCAGGGGCGGCCGGCGATGCTCGATTTTCTGTCGCAGCCGCCGAAGACCGGCCAGCCCTTCGACCAGTCGCTGGCGGCCTTGCTGCGCTATGCACCGGCGGCGGGGAGGGCGCGGTGAGCATCGACTGGAAGCTCCTGGCCGACGTGCGCGAGCGGCAGAAGACCGCCGCGATGGGCGTGGTCGCGCGCGACCGCGCGGCCGCCGAGGAGAGCCAGGCGCAACTGCGGCAGGCCGAGGCCGCGCAGCAGCAACAGGTGCAGAACAAGCTGCAGCACTGGGAAGCCACGCGCGGCGCGCTGTCGGGCGGCCAGTACAGCGTGGCGGAGTTCCGCCAGGCGGGCGCCTGGAGCGGCGCGCTCGATGCGCAGATCGCGCAGGCCGGCCAGGTCGCGGCGCAGGCCGCGCGGGCGCACTCCGAGCGCGAGCAGGTGCTGGAGGAAAGCCGGCGGCAACTGCGCGCCGCCCACGGCGAACTCGAAAAGGCCCAGCAGATGCAGCAGCGCGCGCGCGCCGAGCGTTTGCACCTGCAGGAGCTGCGGCTCGAAGACGCCAACGAAGAGAGCACCGCGCAGGCCTGGGCCATGCGCCGGCCCGCCTAGGTACGCAGCAGCCATGGAAAGCTTCGAACTCGGCAACATGGAGCAGTTCTTCTCGGCGGTCGTGCTCACGCTGCCGAGGCTGTTCGCGATCTTCGCGGTCGTGCCCTTCCTGTCCGGCGGCATGATCACCGGCACCGTGCGCAACGGCATCCTGCTGATGCTCGCGATCTTCATGTCGCCGGTGGCGGGCGAGGTGCCGGCCGCATCGATGGCCACCTGGGTGTTCATCGCCGGCAAGGAGGCCCTGATCGGGGTGCTGCTGGGCCTGGGCTTCGGCATCTTCATCTGGGCCATCCAGAGCGTCGGCGACCTGATCGATTTCCAGACCGGCTCCAGCAACGCCTCCTTCTTCGATCCGGTGGCCGGGCACGAGAACGGCGCGACCAGCGAATTCCTGGGCTGGATGGTCATCACGCTCTTCGTGTCGGCGGGCGGGCTGCTCGCGATGCTCGGGGTGGTCGTCGACTCCTACCGCATCTGGCCGGTCGGCTCCTTCTTTCCCAACCTGGGCCTGGTGCTCGAGCAGTTCGCGATCCGGCAGGGCGACACGCTCTTCCTGTGGATCGTGAAGCTGGCGTCGCCCGTCATCGTGGTGCTGCTGCTGGTGGAGTTGGGCGTGGGCCTGGTGGGCCGGGTGGCGCCGCAGCTCAACGTGTTCGTCTTCGCGCAGCCGCTCAAGAGCCTGCTGGCGCACCTGATGATGCTGCTGTTCCTGTTCTTCGTGTACGAGTCGCTGCAGGACTTCCTGCGGCCGGAGAACAGCGTGCTCGATTTCCTGAGGTCCACGCTGTAGCGGGCAGGACATGGCAGAGAAAGACCAGGCCCCGACCGCCAAGCGCCTGCGCGACGCACGCAAGCGCGGCGAGGTGGTGTTCAGCACCGACGTGGCCTCGACCGTGGTGTTCATCGTGGTCGTGCTGTCGCTGTGGCTGGGCGGCCAGCTCATCTACAGCCTGCTGCGCGAGCTGTGGCTGCATGCCACCAGCACCACCTTGCTGACGGCACCCGACGACCGCTTTGTCGAACTGCTTCTGCACACCGGCGAGACCCTGGTGTGGGGAACGTTGCCGATCATGGCGATCACCGCCGCGGCAGGCATCGTGGGCTCGCTGTTCCAGGTCGGCGGCGTGGCGGCCTGGGAGCGCATCAAGCCCGACGTGAACCGCATGAACCCGGCCGAGGGCCTGACGCGCATCTTCTCGACGCGCAGCCTCATCAACCTGCTGAAGATGTGCACCAAGACCGCACTGCTCGGCATGCTGATGTTCGTGGTGGTGCGCGGCTTCGTCGACACCGCCCTCAAGCTGGGCTATGCGCGGCCCGAAGGAATCATGACGGCTGCCGCCCACATGGTGCTGGTCGCCTTCGGCTGGGCGGTGGTGATCTACGCGGTGATGGCCGCGGTCGACTATGTGCACGAGCACCACGAGTTCATGAAGAAGCAGCGGATGTCCATCGAGGAGATCCGCCAGGAATACAAGGAGATGGAGGGCGACCCCATCAACCGCTCGCGCCGGCGTTCGGCCCATTTCGAGGCGGTGTACGCGAGCCTCAACGACAGGGTGCGCGCGGCGTCGGCCGTGATCCATTCGCCGCGCGTCGCCGTCGCGCTGCAATACCTCGGCGAAACCGACCTGCCGCGCGTGATCGCGCGCGGGGAGGGCGAGGTGGCCGCGCAGATCCGGCGCTTTGCGAGCGAAGGGCTGATTCCGACCGAATTCGAGCCCGCGCTGGCAGAGCGCATCTACGACGAAGTGCCCGAAGACCAGCCGATCCCGCGCGCGCTGTATGCGCCCGTGGCCAAGCTGCTGCGCTGGGCGCAGGGCAGCGAATGAATCTTGAAAAACCGATGACCGAAAGGAACACCCCATGGTTCTGATAGCGGATGGTGGCGGCAGCGTACGCGTGCCGGTGAACGTTCCCAACCCTGTGAACCAGGCACAGCAGCCCGCGAGTTCGGCCGAGTCGGATGCAGCGGCGCGCGCACGGGAACTGCAGCGCCAGTTGGAAGAGCTGCTCGCAAAGATCCAGGAGGCACAGCGGCAGGCCGAGGAGGCGCGCAAGCGCGCCATCGAGGCGGAGCGCAAGGCCCAGGAGGCCAAGGACCACGCCAAGGCCATGGAGGTGCAGGCGCAGAAATCCAAGGACCTGGCCGATGCCAACAAGGCCAAGAAGGCCCAGCAGGACGCCGGGCTCGAAGACGCACGTGCCAAGACGGCAAGCGCGGAAGCCAACCTGAATGACAAGGACCTGACGCTGCTCAAGGCCAAGATCGATCAGAAGAAGGAACAGCAGAAAAGCCCCGAGGCCAAGGCCTCCGAGGCCACCGACAAGAAGGTGCAGGACGCCCAGACCGACTGTGACGGTGCGCAGAAGACCAACGAACTTTCGAAACTCTCTCTCGACGCGCAGGAGAAGGACGTCAAGGCGCAGGACGCGGAAGCCAAGGTCGTCGAGCTGACGCCGCCGGCGAGCAAGCCGCAGTCCGTCATCACCGACGAGGAACGCACCGCGCTCAAGGATGCGCAGACCAACGCGACCACGCTGCGGGCCGATGCCAACGCAGCCAGCAAGAAGTTCACCGATGCCGTCGGCACCGGGGCGCAGACGGAGTTCTACGGCAGCCTGCCCACGCCACCGTCTCCCTTGAAGCCGCTGTCACCGGAACAGACCGCGCAGATCGGAACAGACCCGCTGCATTCGCCGTTGCTCCAACTGCTGCAGGTGTCGCCCCGCCCGGCAGCGGGCCCGAACAGCATCTTTCTCTCCCCGACGTTCACGGCGTCGAACGCCACGACCCTGCCGCTGGCGCCCACCGCCACCACGACATCGACCAGTCCATTTGCGTCCGTGCTGACCAAGCCGCCCGCGGTGTCGCCCGAAGTCAACAAGACGCTCTCCGCCATTGCGGACGGCAAGAGCGTCGAACAGATCGCGAAAGACCGGAACATCGGGGTCGACAAGGTGATCGCGGAGGCCAAGGCGGCGGGCATCAGGATCGAATCGAGCAGGCCCAGCACCGACGTGCAGGTCACCACCGTCAAGAAGGGCGATGCCTCGCTCGCCTACACGCACGACACGGAGCACGCGACCGTGACGGTGAAAGGCAGCATCACCGATCCCACCGCGCCCGGCGGCACGAGGACCATCGAGGCCGCGGAAGACGGCAACGGGCGCTACATCCACGTCACAAAGGACGCCAAGACCGGTGACACGACCACCACGACGGTCGACCCCAAGGCCGGCACGCGCACCGAGAGCGTGGTCGACAAGAACGGGCTGCGCACCGACACCACGGTCTCGCTGACCGGAACCAAGCTCACGCGCACGGTAGAGGAGGGCGAGGGCTACCTCGACGTGGCCGAGGCCGCGGGCCTGAAACCCGAACAGCTGTTCACGCTGAACCCCACGGTCGACTACGGCAAGCCGCTCGAGCCGGGCCAGGAAATGGTGGTGTCGGACGTGAGCACCACCGTGAAGACCTTCAACAAGGACGGCTCGACACTGGAGAGAACCGTCGCCAGCGACGGCACCGTGCAGGCAGTGGCCACCACGGCAGGCGGGCACCGCACCGTGCTCGAAGGCAAACCCGACGACAAGAGCGGCACAGGGGAAACCGCGCGCAAGGCGATCTTCGAAGACGGGAAACCCCTGGCCGAAGTGGCCAGGAGCATGGGCCTGACCGAAGACCAGGTGCTGGCATCGCTGCCCGCGGGCACGGTGGAAGTGACCAAGCCCACCTCCGACAACGGCGACGTCGAGACGCGCACGATGTACGACCCGGTCAGCGACCGCGTGGTGGTCGAGTCGCACGACTGGCAGCACGACGACATCAACCGGCAGGTCATCGACGAGAAGTCGACGTACAAGGTCCACGAGAAGAACCCCGAGACCGACCAGGTGGAGGTCGTGGACAAGAGCGGCGGGCTGGCCTACCTGCAGAAGCAGGCCGAGAACAAGGCCGACTTTGCCGCCAGCTACGACACGCAGATCGCCGACATCGACAAGAACATCCGCCTCTACAACCGCATGGGCGAGTCGACGACCGACCTGCGCGCGCAGCGCAAGGCGCTGGTCGACCAGCAGAACGCCGCCAAGGGCGAGGTCACGGTCGCCAACACCCAGGTCACGGCCGCGCTCACCAAGCGCCAGCAGGTGGTGCTCGACGAACAGGCCGCCATCGCCTACCAGAACCATTCGTACGCGCGCCCGGGCAGCAAGGAAAAGGCCGATGCGGCCGATGTGCTGGGCATCAAGCTCGCGGCGCTGGACAACGTCGACCGGCTCGTCGACGTGGCCAACAAGGACGTGACGCTGGCCAAGGCCGGCCTCGACAAGCAGATCAAGGACACCGCCAAGACCACGGCCGACACCAACCTGCAGACCGAGTTCCAGAAGTGGAAAAAAGACGTCTGGATGTGGCAGGGCATCGACAAGAAGACGGCCGAGAAGATGAAGGCCGAGGGCCAGGTGCCCACGACGCGCATGTTCATGGATTCGACGCAGGAGAACGATGAGGCCTGGAAGGCCTTCGTCTACCAGCAGAAGGACATGGACAAGTATGGCGACGAATACCTCCCGCCCGAGGGGCGCCCCGCGCGCAACGCCTGGCAGGCCCGCAACAAGGCCAGCGACGAAGCGCTCTCCTCCGACCTGCGCTACGACGACGCGATGAGCGCGAGCACCAAGGCCGGCGTTCACCTGACGCAGGGCGACCTCGATCGCCTGCAGCAGAAGAAGGACGCCTGGGTCAAGGCCAACCCCACGCTGCTCTCCGAGAACTTCAAGGGCCCCGGCAAGGAGGAGGACCAGGCCCACCTCGACGCATTGAAGAAGGGCGTGACCGACGGCCAGATCAAGGAACTGCAGATCGGCGCGGACAAGAAGTACACGCAGTACCTGCAGACCATTTCCGCGCCCGACCGGGCCGATACCAAGGAGATGAAAGAGGCCGACGACAAGTACGCGCAGGACAACAGCAAGTCCATCGCCGAGCTGAAGTCGACGATCAAGAACCTGTCCGAGCAGGCCCTGCACGAAAAGGCGAAGGTGGTCGACGCCTACATCCGGGATTGGGGGCAGCGCAACCCCGACCTCCAGGCCAAGCTCGACCTGCTGGGCACCGACAAGCAGATGCGCAGCGAGCGAGCCGCAGACTACCGCAGCCTGCGGATCTACGAGCTGCTGTCGCCCAGCGAGCAGGGGCAGCAGCTGCAGTCGGCCAAGAGCATGTACTACGACGTCGAGGGCAAGTTGCTGGGTGAGGGCGACCAGGACGGCACGCAGATGAAGAAGGACCTGGACGGCATCAACAAGGGCATTGAAAAGCACACGTTCGTGCGCGACGCATGGGGCGCGATGTTCGGGGATTCCGCCGACGATGCCAAGGACTACACGCAGGACCAGCTCGACAAGTCGAACCAGCTGCGCCGCGACCTGGCCGCGGGGAAGATCTCGGTCTCCGAGTATGCGAGCCAGGAAGACGCCCTGATGGACGCCTACGACGTGAAGTCGGCCGAACTGGCGCAGAAGGTGCAGGACGCCGACGGCACCTGGAGCGTGGTCGACGAGGCGGTGCGCATGACGGTCACCGCCGCCGCGGGCATTGCCGCGACCATCGCCTCGGGCGGCAACGTGGCCGTGGGCTTCGGCGCGGCGATGCTGGTCAGCGAGGTCTGGGACACCACGGGCGACGTCGTCGCCGCCGCGCAGGGGCGCGATATCTACGCCGACGGCCACACGTCGATCTGGACGCTGGAAGGCAAGGCGCTGACCGGCAATGCGAGCTGGGAGGACGTCAAGTTCACGTTGAAGGACGAGGCCGTCGACGCGGCGAGCAATCTCGTCACCGCCACTGGCGTGGGGGCGGGCATCAAGACCAGCGCTTCGGTGGGCGCCAAGCTGCTGGCCAAGGAGGCGTTCGTCAAGAGCGAGGGCGTGCTCAACATCGGCGGCCGCGCGATGGTCGGTGCGCGCGCCGGCTTGACCTCGCAGGCCGTGGACGGCGTCGGCCGCGTGGCGGTGGAAAGCGGGCGCGTCGGGCTCGACGGGCAATGGGGCACCGAAGAGGGCAACAAGCGCATCGGCGCCACCTTCGTCAGTTCGGCGGCGGGGCTGGCGAGCGCGCCGCTCACGGGCGGGGTTTCGGGGGCGATCCCGCTGTGGAAGGTGGCGCCGGCCGCGGCGACCAATGCAGGCAACGCAACGACGAACGCGGCCACCAACGCAACGACGGACGCGGCGACGAATGCGGCCACCAACGCGGCGACGAATGCGGCCACCAACGCGGCGACGAATGCGGCCACCAACGCGGCGACGAACGCGGCCACCAACGCGGCGACGAACGTGGCCACCAACGCGGCGACGAACGTGGCCACCAACGCGGCGACGAACGTGGCCACCAATGCGGCGACGAACGCGGCCACCAACGCGGCGACGAACGCGGCCACCAACGCGGCGACGAACGTGGCCACCAATGCGGCGACGAATGCGGCCACCAATGCGGCGACGAACGTGGCCACCAACGCGGCGACGAACGCGGCCACCAATGCGGCGACGAATGCGGCCACCAATGCGGCGACGAATGCGGCCACCAACGCGGCGACGAACGCGGCCACCAATGCGGCGACGGACGTGGTCACCAATGCGGCGACGAACGTGGCCACCAACGCGGCGACGAACGCGGCCACCAACGCGGCGACGAACGCGGCCACCAATGCGGCGACGAACGCGGCTACCGATGCGGCGACGAACGCGGCCACCGATGCGGCCACCAAAGCGGCGACAGACGCGGCCACCAAAGCGGCGACGAATGCGACCTCCAACGCGGCGACGAACGCGACCTCCAACGCGGCGACGAACGCGACCTCCAACGCGACGACGAACGCGACAACAAGCGCCGGCACGAACGTCGCTCCAAATCCGCAGAAGATGTCCTATGCCGGCTTCTCCGGCCAGTTCGTGACCGACGGCGTGGGATCGATCGGCACCGGCGAACTCATCTCGTACCTGAACGAGGGCCGGCTCATGAACAAGGGCGAGTTCATCGCCGCCTCGATGCAGGCCCTGCCGGGCACGCTCAACAACATCGCGCTGCACCCGATGATGGCCGCCCGCGAGCGGGCAAAGGCGCAGGCGCGCAACGAGGCCGCCAACCAGCAGCCCATGGTGCCGCGCAACACCACCGACCCGAACGCCATCGACGTCGAGCCGGTGACCATCAACACGCGCACGGGCAACCTGCCCGGACTGGCGGGGCGCGATGCCGACAAGCTGGTGCTGATCGACGTCAAGCTCGACGACCTGGCGACCAGCCTCGACACGCAGACCCGCGCGTCGGACGCGCTGGCACCGGGCGGGCAGGTCGAGTTCCGCGTGGCGATCGACACGCAGAAGGCCGTGGCTTCGGCCGCCGAGGGCGTGGCCGCGAGCGGCACTGGCAACACCCGGGGCAAGACCGCCTCGAAGACCGTGAACGAAAGCGACAACGAAGGCGGCGTGCAGCGCAAGGGCGACGCGTCGCAGGAGGCCAAAGACCGCGAGGAGGCGCAGGACAACGCCATCCGCGTGCGCCTGCGCGCCGCGGGCTTCGACGACATCAAGATCGTGCGCAATCCGAACCCCGGCCGAAAGCGCCCGGAAATCGTCGTGCAGGCCACCAAGCCCATGAAGGAGAGCGTGCCCGGAGATCCGCTCGCCCGGCCGGCCTACGACGGCCATGACCAGCGCATGTCGTACCTCAGCGGCGCGGAGATGGTGGCGCTGTACGGCTCCGGCACCCGGCCCGACCCGGCCGTGGTGGCGGCAGAGCGCGCCACGGCGCGTGCCGGGCGCACCGACATGCGCTTTGGCATGACTTTGCGCAATCGCCTGAACGTGACCGAGTACGCGCCGCTGGCATCGCCGACCCTGCAATCGGTGAGCGTCGGGGTCGGCACCCGCTCCAACCTGCGCGCCATTGCCGGCGCGGCCGTGGACAGCATCCGCTGGCGCTCCACCGTGCCGATCCGCGATGCGCTGGGCCGAGAGCTGTCGGTGGCCGTGCGGCCCGATGAGTACCGGCGCACCAGCATGCTGCAATGGGGCGTGAGCCCGATGTCGCGCGACACGATCTTCACCGTGTTCGCGAAGGACCTGATCCGCACCGCCAAGACCGAACTGTTCGGCCAGGGCACGCCCGGCTATGGCGTCAACCTGCGCTCGGCCAAGGACCTCGGGCCCGCCGCCGACGGCTCGGGCCGCGTGGTGGAGCTGGAGCTCAGCGTCAAGCTCGACGGCGAGAAGGTCAGGCTGGCCGAGGGCCAGAAGGATTTCTTCGGCGGCAAAGCTTCCGATTCGCCCGACGGCCACGTGAAGGTTCCGAGCAGCCTGATGTTCGACCGCGTGATCGAGGACTTCCGCTTCGCGCCGCTGCTGCCGATCGTCAAGAAACTGGTCGGCAATCCCTTGCCGATCACGCCCTCGGTCGAGCGGCGCTCGCAGATGCTGCTGAACGACGTGATCGGCGAGGGCGACGTGGTGCCCACGCGCTTCTTCGAGCAGTTCAAGAAGACGTTCGGCGATGCGAAGTACCGCGTGCAGATCGTGGTGCCCGACCGGGTGCCCGGCGCGCTGTACGACCCGGTCTCCATCGCGGTGCGCGACTTCATCGCCAAGCCTGACGTGGCCGGCCTCAAGGCGCTGGTCGACCAGGGCCATGTGAACCCCGACAAGGCGCTTTTCTTCGTGCCCAACGGTGGCGGCAACCACCACCGCACGGCGGTGCCGGGCAAGCCAGTCGCCGAGGCCTTCACCGACCTGACAGGCAAGCAGCGGCGCGTGCCCAACGAGTCGACCAGCAACGTCTGGGTCATCTTTGCCGACAACGGACTGGAACGCACCCTGCAGCGTGGCATCTACGGCGTCAAGAAGGTCGTCTACGGTGCCTTGCCCGCCGGCCTGCAGCGCTCGCCGCCGTCGCCCCACCACCTCGTAGGCACGGGCAACCTGCTCGATGCCATGACGGGCGGGGGACGCCGGCCCAACGCCGATACCTCGAAGCGCTACACCGCGGTGGCCGCGCTGCCCACGCTGTTCGACGTGGGCGTGCTCGGCACCAGCGTGGAGTTCCGCGCGCAGCTCGGCGTCGATGCGCCTTCGGCTGCCAAGTCGGTCAAGAAGGGGCAGATGCAGGATTTCCGCGTGTCGCCGGACGAGACGCGCACCGTGGACGTGCCGAAGTGGTTCCCCAAGCTGCTCGAACGCTCGCTGACCGGCGCGACACCGGTGGTGCCGAAGGGCGGCACCGAGCAGCTCAACACTTTCTTCGACAAGCTGCAGACCCACCTGGGCGCCGAGGACAGCGCGGCCCTGACGGCGCTGCGCGAAAAGCACATGGGCGGCGACAAGCCCGCCATCGGCGATGCGAAGTTCCTGCGCCAGCCGGTGGCCGAGGACATCGTGAACCTGTTGGTGGGCCTGCGGCCCGGCGGCAAGCCCGGCTCGCGGCCGCTG
>NZ_JBFUHN010000097.1:0-21766 GCF_056402375.1 Variovorax sp. P4_B10
TACAGCACGTCGACCACGAAGTTCACGATGACCACGAGCGCGGCGAGCAGCATCACGCAGTTGCGCACCACGATCAGGTCGCGGTTGCTGATGGCCTGGAAGATCAGCCGGCCAAGACCGGGCAGGTAGAACACGTTCTCGATCACGATGGTGCCGGCGAGCAGCTCGGAGAACTGCATGCCCATCACGGTGATGACCGGGATCATGGCGTTGCGCAGCACATGCAGCCACAGCACAGCACGCTGCGACACGCCCTTGGCGCGCGCGGTGCGCACGAAGTCTTCGCGCATCACCTCGAGCACCGCCGAACGCGTGATGCGCGCGAGGATCGCTGCCTGCACCACTGCGAGCGACAGCGCAGGCAGCAGCAGCGACTTCACGCCGCCCAGCACGCCCTCGCTCCACCCGTCGAAGCCGCCCGCGGAGAACCACTGCAGCTTCACCGAGAACAGAAGAATCAGCAGGATCGCGAACCAGAAATTGGGAATGGCGATGCCCACCTGCGTCATGCCCATCAGGCCGACATCGCCCATCTTGTTGTGGCGCGCGGCGGCCGTGACGCCGACGATCAGCGCCAGCACGGTGGTGAGCGTCATCGCCAGCACGGCCAGCGGCACGGTGAGCGCAAGCCGCTCGAGGATCAGGTCGAGCACCGGCGAACCGTAGGCGTAGCTGTCGCCGAGGTTGCCGGTGAGCAGGCCGCCGATCCAGTGCCAGTAGCGCGTCCAGGCCGGCTGGTCGAGGCCGAGCTTGACCGCGAGTGCGGCCACGGCTTCGGGCGCGGCATCGGGACCCATCAGCATCTGCGCCGCATTGCCCGGAAGAATCTCCAGCACCAGGAACACGATGACCGACGCGCCGATCAGCGTGCCGATCAGGGTCAGGGTGCGCTTGAGCAGGAACAGGCCCATTTCAGTGGCTCCGCTGTGCGTTGTGTCGCTGTGTGCTGTGTCGCGGGGCGTTCGTGTTCGGGCGCTGTTGTTCAGGGCGCGCGCACAGGACACCGGGTACTCCCCTCCGCGAATGTCCCCCGGGGGCTGCGCCCCCTCCTCCTTTATTTCGCTGCGGGGAGCACCCGGTGCCCTGCGCACGAGGGCACGCTGCCGGTTTGCGGCCGATCAACAAGTGCTCTGAGCGATCACGCCGATGGTGTGCTCTGCGCAGCGAAATAAAGGAGGAGGCATGCGGCCCTAGGCCGCGCCGGGGGACATTCGCGGAGCAGAGCACACCGTCGGCGGGATCGCGCCCTGAATGCCCCCCACAGCGACGAACAGAAAAACAAGGCTTCATGCCGAGATGCAGTCGGCAATCGCACGCCCCACGTCCACGGTCGACGCGGTGCCGCCCATGTCGCGGGTGCGCGGACCTTCGCTCAGCACGGTCTCGATGGCCGAGATGACGGCGGCCGAGGCCTGCGCGTACACGGGGTCGTTGTTGCCCAGGTGGTCGAGCATCAGCGCGGCCGACCAGATCTGGYCGATCGGGTTGGCGATGCCCTTGCCGGCGATGTCGGGCGCCGAACCATGCACCGGCTCGAACAGCGACGGGAACTGGCGCTCGGGGTTCAGGTTGGCCGAGGGTGCGATGCCGATGGTTCCGGTGCACGCGGGGCCCAGGTCGGACAGGATGTCGCCGAAGAGGTTGGAGGCCACGACCACGTCGAACCAGTCGGGGTGCTGCACGAAGTGCGCGCACAGGATGTCGATGTGGTACTTGCTGGTGGCGATATCGGGGTAGCGCTCGGCCATCTCGGCCAGCCGCTCGTCCCAGTACGGCATGGTGACCGAGATGCCGTTCGACTTGGTCGCCGCCACGAGGTTCTTGCGCGGCCGCTTGCTGGCGAGCTCGTAGGCGTACTTGAGGATGCGGTCGACGCCGTGGCGTGTGAACACGGCCTCCTGGATCGCCATCTCGCGCGGCGTACCCTCGAACAGGCGGCCGCCCACCGAGGTGTACTCGCCTTCGGTGTTCTCGCGCACCACGAGGAAGTCGATGTCGCCGGGCTTGCGATGCGCGAGCGGCCCGGGTACGCCGGGCATCAGGCGCACGGGACGCAGGTTGACGTACTGGTCGAACTCCCTGCGGATCTTGATCAGGAGGCCCCAGACGGCGATGTGGTCGGGCACCTTGTCCGGCGCACCGACGGCACCGAAGTAGATGGCGTCGTGGCCCTGGATCTTGTCGGCCCAGTCCGCCGGCATCATCAATCCGTGGCGGACGTAGTGGTCGGAGCCCCAGTCGAAATGATCGAAGCTGAATTCGATGCCGAATTTGCGGCTCACGGCGTCGAGCGCGCGAAGACCTTCCGGTACCACCTCGACCCCGATGCCGTCACCCGGGATGACGGCGATTCTGTGTTTTCTTTGCATCAAGCACCCGCTTCAAGACTGTTTCTCGAACGAGTCTAGAACCGGGTGCAGTGCGACCGGATCGGGGTTCGCACGTACTTTGCCTTGCCAAAATAAGAAGGCGATCCGACGCCATTTAGGAGATAAGTTGCAAGGCGTTGCCCGATGAAATTCGGCTTTGCCTTCTATTTTTTTGAAGGCTTCAAATCAAATCTGCAGATTCGAAACGCAGGCGTTTTTTTGCGCACGTTGGGTCCGCCTGTGCTGTCCGTGCCGGGCGAAACAGCGAAATTTATTTCGTCTGAACGGGCACGAACTTCCTGCGTTCCGGTCCAAAAACAGGGCTTGGCCGAGTCTGTAGCATTGCCACAGGATTCATGCAGTCTGCGGACGATGCCCAGGAGAATGCAGCGCCCTACAACAGAAGAACCCACGCGTTTTTCCATTTGAAATCAAATAGTTATTGAACTTATGAAAATCGCCACCTGGAACGTCAACTCCCTCACCGCCCGCCTGCAGCACGTGCTCGACTGGCTCATTGCCAATCCCGTCGATGTGCTGTGCCTGCAGGAGCTCAAGATGAGCGACGACAAGTTCCCGCTCGACGTGCTCAAGTCGGCTGGCTACGAAGCGGCCGTGTTCGGACAGAAAACCTACAACGGCGTGGCCATCCTCAGTCTCGCGCCGATACGCGACGTGGTGAAGAACATCGGCGGCTTCACGGACGACCAGTCGCGCGTGGTCGCGGCGACGGTCGAAACACCGTCGGGCCCGCTGCGCGTGGTCAACGGCTACTTCGTGAACGGCCAGGCGCCGGCCACCGACAAGTTCGAATACAAGATGAAGTGGCTGACCGCCCTGCGCGAATGGCTTCGCCAGGAACTCGCGGCGAACCCGAACCTGGTGCTGCTCGGCGACTTCAACATCACGCCCGAAGACCGCGACAGCTTCGATCCGGTGGGCCTGAAGGAAACGATCCACCACACAACGGAAGAGCGCGACCACTTCAAGGCGCTGCTCGGGCTGGGGCTGACCGACAGCTTCCGCATGTTCGAGCAGCCCGAGAAGAGCTATTCGTGGTGGGACTACCGCATGCTGGGTTACCAGAAGAACCGCGGGTTGCGCATCGACCATGTGCTGGTCAGCGAGCCGCTGCTGCCGCGAGTGAAAGGCTGCATCATCGACCGCGTGCCGCGCAAGTGGGAAAAGCCGAGCGACCACGCACCGGTGGTGCTCGACCTGGACCAGGGGAGCTGACAACCACCACGAAAGGTAAGCCATGACGCATCGAACCTTGCTCCCGACCAGCCGCACCCTGGCGATTCTTGCCGCCTCTTTGGCGCTGGGCGCCTGCTCGATCCTGAAACCCGCCGACAAGACGGAAGAAGGCAAGAGCGCCACGTCGCGCCCCGACGAAGTAGCGCCGGGCAGGAGCGACGCCGTGCCGACGGTGCGATCGATCACCATGCAGACCCCCGCCGTGCGCGCCTACCGCAAGACCGGCGCGCACCACATCTACGACGCGTACGCGAGCCGGATCTACAAAGGGAAGATCCCTCCGCTGGTCTATGCCGTGGTGGTTGTCGAGACAGACATCGATGCGAACGGCAAGGTGAACAACGTCACCTTCAGCCGCGTGCCGAGCCACGCGCCCGAGGTGCCGCCGATGATCGCGGAACTCATCAAGGCCACCTCGCCGCTGCCCGCCCCGGGCAAGCTCGGCGGCCACACGTATGTCGACACCTGGCTCTGGGACAAGAGCGGAAAATTCCAGCTCGACTCGGTGACCCTCGGCCAACGAAGCCGGTAGGCCCACCCTTTACTCGATCCCGAGTTCCTGGATCTTCCGGGTGATGGTGTTGCGCCCGATGCCCAGCTTCTGCGCGGCCTCGATGCGGCGGCCCCGCGTGCTGGCCAGCGCCGTGAGGATCAGGCGGGACTCGAACCGGCGCGAGAGCACGTCCCAGACGTCGGTGCGTCCGGCTGCAAGCAAGGCCTGCGCTTCGACTTCGAGGCCGCTCTCCCAGCTGCTGACGCCAGCCGGCGCTTCCGTGGCCTCGGGGGCGGCAGCGGCCGGCACCGGTTCGCGCTCGACGCCCGGCGTGGGAGCGGCCACCAGCGGTTGTGCAGTTGCCACCGGTGCAGCCACTGCTTCGGCCGCATGCCCCTCGGCGGCGGCCGCCATGACTTCGGGCGGCAGGTCCTTCGCCTCGATCAGCTGCGCGGGCGCCATCACGGTCAGCCAGTGGCAGATGTTCTCGAGCTGGCGCACATTACCCGGGAAGCTGAAGGCCGCGAGCCTGGCCAGCGCCGCATCGGAGATGCGCTTGGGCTCGACACCGAGCTGCCGCGCACTCACCTGCAGGAAGTGGCGCGTGAGCGCGGGCACGTCCTCGCCGCGTTCGCGCAGCGCCGGCAGGCGCAGGCGGATCACGTTGAGGCGGTGGAACAAGTCCTCGCGGAAGCCGCCGAGCTTGACGCGCTGTTCCAGGTCCTGGTGGGTGGCGGCGATCACGCGCACATTGGCCTTGACCGAGTTGTGGCCGCCCACGCGGTAGAAGTGGCCATCGCTCAGCACACGCAGCAGGCGCGTCTGCAGGTCGAAGGGCATGTCGCCGATTTCGTCGAGGAAGAGCGTACCGCCCTCGGCCTGTTCGAAGCGGCCGCGCCGCATGGTCTGCGCGCCGGTGAAGGCGCCGCGCTCGTGGCCGAAGAGTTCGCTTTCGAGCAGGTCCTTGGGAATGGCCGCGGTGTTGATGGCGACGAAGGGGCCGTTGGCCCGCGGCGAGTGCTTGTGCAGCGCGCGCGCCACCAGTTCCTTGCCCGAGCCCGACTCGCCGGTGATGAGCACCGTGACGTTGCTCTGCGAGAGCCGGCCGATGGCACGGAACACGTCCTGCATCGCGGGCGCCTGGCCGAGCATTTCGGGCGCAGCCACCATGCGCTCTTCGGACACTTCCTCGCGCTGGCTTTCGTCGACGGCGCGGCGGATCAGCTCGACCGCGCGCGGCAGGTCGAAGGGCTTGGGCAGGTATTCGAAGGCGCCGCCCTGGAAGGCCGAGACGGCGCTGTCGAGGTCGGAGAACGCCGTCATGATGATGACCGGCAGGCCGGGGTGCTTGGCCTTGATCTTGTCCAGCAGATCGAGCCCGGAGCCGCCAGGCATGCGGATGTCGCTGACCAGGACCTGGGGGCCCTGCTGCTCGTCGTCTTCGGCCTGCTCGAGCGCGGCCAGCACCTCGCGCGTGTTGGTGAAACTGCGCGTGGGCAAATCTTCGCGCAGCAAGGCCTTCTCGAGCACGAAGCGGATCGATTGGTCGTCATCAACTATCCAGATCGGCTTCATGCATCTCCTTGTTGCCGGGGCTGCACTAAGGCAGCGGTATCAATATCTTGAAATCGGTTCGGCCCGGGACGCTGTCGCACTCGATCACGCCGTGATGCTGCTGCACAAAAGTTTGTGCAAGCGTCAACCCCAGCCCGGTTCCGCCTTCCCTGCCCGATACGAGCGGGTAGAAGATGCGGTCCTTGATCGTGTCCGGCACACCCGGTCCATTGTCGATGACATGCAATTCCAATGCCAATCGATACCACTGCTTGTTGAATATCACCTGACGGGCGATTCGCGTCTTGAAAGTGATCTGCGCATCGCCTGCCGCGCGCCGCTCGGCGAGGGCCTGCGCGGCGTTGTGCACGATGTTGAGGGTGGCCTGGATCAGCTGCTCGCGGTCGCCGCGAAACTCGGGAATCGACACGTCGAAATCGCGCTCGATGTGCAGGTCGCGCGGAAACTCGGCGAGGATGACCGATCGCACGCGCTCGCAGACTTCGTGGATGTTGACGTCGCCCACGACGTGCGGGCGCCGGTGCGGTGCCAGCAGGCGATCGACCAGCGTCTGCAGCCGGTCGGCCTCGTGGATGATGACCTGCGTGTATTCGATGAGGTCGCGCGATTCGACCTCCATCTGCAGCAACTGCGCCGCACCCCGAATGCCGCCGAGCGGATTCTTGATCTCGTGCGCGAGATTGCGGATGAGTTCCTTGTTGGCCTGCGCCTGGTCGATGAGCCGCTCTTCGCGGTCCTGCCGCACCTGCTGTTCGAGCGGCGACATCTCGATGATCAGTTCGCCCGGCTTGTCGCCCTGCGCCAGCGTGACCTGCACGGGCATCAGCTCATGGTTGACGCGCCGCAGAAAGGCTTCGTAGCGCAGCGTGGCGAAGTCGTTGCTGCGTGCGCCGTCGATGGCGGTGCGCAGCACCTGCGGCTCGTGAAAGCAGGCACCGAACTGCGAACCCTCGAGGGTGCGCCGCGAAGTGCCCAGTGCGTCTTCGAGGCCCGAGTTGGCGAACAGCACCGACCCATCGCTGTTGACCACGGCGATCAGCGTGGACAGCAGGTCGAAGGTCTGAAAGCGCGTGTTGGCGCCAACCGCCTTCTTCCCGAATGCCATGTCCTGCTTACTGGGGTTTGGCGGGCAGGCGGCCGATTTCCCGGCGGATGCCTGCGATGTCGCTCTCGTTGCGCGCCAGCTCGGCCTTCATTTCGGTCACGCGATCGAGGTACTTCTGGTAGTTGCGGCCTTCGCTGCCCTGCTTTTCGGGCTCGCCGTTGTTGTATTCCTTCTGCAGCTCGGCCTGGCGCGCCTCGGCCTTCTTGAGCTCGGATTCGAGCACCGAGCGCGCTTCGCCGTCGCGGGCGCGCTGGTCGACGCCTTCGACGCGCGGGCTGCCGGCCGGCGCACGTGCGGCAGACGAGCCGGAACTGCCCGAGGAACCGCCGCCACCGGAGGATTTCGTGCCCTGCACGACGGTGACGTTGCCGCCTTCCATGACCTTGCAGCCTTTTTGCTGGGCGATGGTGGCGTTGTTGGTGTATTCATTGCCGCAGCGCCACACGCGCTCCTGCGAGGACGCCGGCAAGGCGGCCAACAATGAACCGGCCAGGAAAATGAGAGATGCAGTCTTCATGAGAATCGGTGGGTGGCGCGACAAAGGCGCATTTTCATGCAATTCGAGGCCACCGGTGACAAGATGTTCCGCGCCAAGGAAAAAGGACGGCCTGGGCCGTCCTTTTTGTCTTACTTCCCCATCAGGGGCTTGCCATTACAGCGAGTAGTACATGTCGAACTCGACCGGATGGGTCGCCATGCGGAAGCGGGTGACTTCCTGCATCTTGAGCTCGATGTACGCGTCGATGTAGGCATCGGTGAACACGCCACCCTTGGTCAGGAACGCACGGTCCTTGTCGAGGTATTCCAGCGCCTGGTCGAGGCTGTGGCACACGGTCGGGATCAGCGCGTCTTCTTCCGGCGGCAGGTGGTACAGGTCCTTGCTGGCGGCTTCGCCCGGGTGGATCTTGTTTTCCACGCCGTCGAGGCCGGCCATCAGGAGCGCTGCGAAGCCGAGGTACGGGTTCATCAGCGGATCGGGGAAGCGCGCTTCGACGCGGCGGCCCTTCGGGTTGGCCACGAACGGGATGCGGATCGAGGCCGAGCGGTTCTTGGCCGAGTAGGCCAGCTTCACCGGGGCTTCGAAGCCGGGCACCAGGCGCTTGTAGCTGTTGGTGCCGGGGTTCGTGATGGCGTTCAGGGCACGGGCGTGCTTGATGATGCCGCCGATGTAGTGCAGCGCGAAGTCCGACAGGCCTGCGTAGCCGTCGCCGGCGAACAGGTTCTTGCCGTCCTTCCAGACCGACTGGTGCACGTGCATGCCGGAGCCGTTGTCGCCGACGATGGGCTTGGGCATGAAGGTGGCGGTCTTGCCGTAGGCGTGGGCCACGTTGTGGATCACGTACTTCTGCAGCTGGACCCAGTCGGCGCGCTGGACCAGCGTGCTGAACTTGGTGCCGAGTTCCATCTGGCCGGCGTTGGCCACTTCATGGTGATGCACTTCGACCGGGATGCCGAGCGATTCGAGCACCAGGCACATTTCCGAGCGCATGTCCTGGAAGCTGTCGACCGGGGGAACCGGGAAGTAGCCACCCTTGACTGCAGGACGGTGGCCGGTGTTGCCGTGCTCGTATTCCTTGTCGGTGTTCCACGAGGCTTCTTCGGAATCGATCTTCACGAAGCAGCCCGACATGTCGTTCTTCCAGCGGACGCCGTCGAACACGAAGAATTCGGGTTCCGGACCGAAGAAGGCGGTGTCGCCCAGGCCCGAAGCCTTCATGTAGGCTTCTGCGCGCTTGGCGAGCGAACGCGGATCGCGCTCGTAGGCCTTGCCGTCGGCGGGGTCGATCACGTCGCAGGTCAGGATCAGCGTCGTTTCTTCGAAGAAGGGATCGATGTTGGCGGTGTTCGGGTCGGGCATGAGCTGCATGTCCGAAGCTTCGATCCCCTTCCAGCCAGCGATGGACGAACCGTCGAACGCGTGGCCCGAGGTGAATTTGTCTTCATCGAAAGCCGAGACCGGCACGGTCACGTGCTGCTCTTTGCCACGGGTGTCGGTGAAGCGGAAGTCGATGAACTTGACCTCGTTTTCCTTGACGAGCTTGAGTACATCGGCGACGGTCTTTGCCATCAGTTTCTCCTGAGTTGGATGGTGGTTAGGAATACGGGAACGAAGGATGCAGTTTCTGTGCCATTGTCGCCTCAAGGAATGAGGCTTTGGTGACGGGTGCAACCCCCAAAAACAGACGGAAAATCACCAACTTGGTGCAATCGACATTAACGCACCAATTCTGGGCCAAGCTTGGCATCAAAGGTGTGCAACCCTTCGATCAGCTGGGTATAGGCGGCATCGAGCCGGTCCGGGTCGCCTTTGACGCCCAACTCGATGTGACGGCCGTATTGGGGGTGATCGACGCTGGGCAGGCTGAACACCTTGACGCCGGCGTGCGTCTCCTCGATGGCCTGCATCAGGGGCGTGAGCGTGGCTTCCATTGCACCGAAAACGATCACCGACTTCTCGGCGATGGCGTTGCGGGCGAAGAGATCGGCGTAGCGGCTGTCGAGCACCGATTCGATCATCGGCCAGGCCATGACCGGGAAGCCCGGGACGAAATGCACGTGATCGACGCTGAAGCCCGGAATCTTGTTGTACGGGTTGCGGATGATCGACGCGCCCTGCGGGAACACACCCATGTTGAGGCGGTGGATGTTGTCGGGCCGATCGGGCTCGTAGACGATGCCCTGCTCGCGCGCCGTGTCCTGCATGCGCTCGCGGATCAGCAGTTCGGCCTCGGGGTGCAGCGCCAGCGGCACGCGCAGCGCCTGTGCGGCGCACTGGCGGGTGTGATCGTCGGGCGTGGCGCCGATGCCGCCGGTCGAGAACACGATGTCGCCCGAGGCAAAAGCGCGCTCGAGCGCGGCCGTGATGCGCGTGGGCACGTCGCCGACGTACTCGGCCCAGCCCAGCTGCAGGCCGCGCGCGGCGAGCAGCTCGATGACCTTGGGCATGTGCTTGTCGGCGCGCTTGCCGGAGAGGATCTCGTCGCCGACGACGATGAGACCGAATGCGCGTGTCATGGTGAACCCCATTGAGAAAGAGCGGCCTGGTTGGCTTTTGCGGCCTCGAGGGCCGGTGCGCCGCTTTCGGCCGAAGCCAATGCGGCGGCACGCTGCGCGCGCAGCAGAGCCAGTGCATCGAGGCAATAGTGCGCGAACCAGAGCGCCGAAAAGGCGAAGACCAGTGTATAGATCCAGATGGCGATCGGCACCAGCACGAAGAAGGCGGCGGCAAACAGCAGGCCGGAGGCCCAGACGATGCTCGGCGCGGCGCCGAGGTAGCCGCACAGCACGCCGATGCACAGCAGAGGCAGCCGGTGCGCACGCAGCAGCGCCGCCCGCTCTTCGGGGCTGGCGTGCTCCGCCAGCGCGTCGAAGCTCATCACGCGGTAGGTGAGCCAGCCCCAGATCAGCGGCGGCAAGATCAGCACCAGCGGCGGAATGAGCCAGAGCGGCATCGAGACCACGAGTGCCACCAGCGCCAGCAGGGTGACGCCGAGCGAGCGGGCCACGCTGCCGATGAAGGAAGCCCCCTTCTTCTGCTCGAGCGAGGGAAAGCGGCGCTGGCCCACGAGCTTGGTCAGCGCCGGCGCCATGAGGCCCGCCACGACCAGCAGCGACACCACCACGATCAGCGGCGTGGCGGCAAACACCACCACCATCGACGCCAGCACGGAGGTGACGTCACCGGAGAAAAGGCGCCCGATCCAGGCCCAGAAGCTGGAGAGCAGCGGCCAGGCGTCGAGCGCGCCGCGCGTCCAGGCCACCGCGGCGTCCCAATAGAAGTACCCGAACCCCGCCGCCAGCAGCACCATCAGGCCCAGCGGCAGCAGCGACAGCACGATCACGCGCGGCAGCATGCAATAGGCGACCGCGCGCCAGAAGGAGTCGAGAAGCAGGCGCATGTGGGTTGCGAGGATAACGCCTCGGATCGCCCGCCCGGCGCTCAGCCGCGGCCGACCATGCGTTTCAGGCCCAACCACTGCTGCGACCAGAAGCCCCGGCCGTAGTCGCGCGTCCGCCCGCCCTCATCGGGCTCGACCTGGTCGCGGATGCCTGTCGGGTCGTAGCGGTCTTCGAAATTCGCGGTGCGAAACAGCATGTCCCACCAGGGCAACAGCACGCCGAAGTTGTGGCCACCCAGCGTGCGCGCGCCGTGCGACTCGTGGCCCAGTCCGATGCTGTGGTGCAGCCGATGGAAGCGCGGGCTGATCCACAGCCGCTCGCCGATGGCGCCGAAGCTGAGCTTCAGGTTGGCGTGCTGCAGGCTTTCGCTGAGCTGCGTGAAGGCCACGAAGGCGATGAACTGCCCCGGTGC
Organism: Variovorax sp. P4_B10; assembly: GCF_056402375.1. NCBI lineage: Bacteria > Pseudomonadati > Pseudomonadota > Betaproteobacteria > Burkholderiales > Comamonadaceae > Variovorax > Variovorax sp. P4_B10. Next base: position 11,112 of record NZ_JBFUHN010000097.1, read on the forward strand.
CACGCCGATCAGCTGCGCCACGACGACGATCAGGGCGTCGTGGACGATGTCGTCGAGCAGGTGGTTGCGGTCGTCGCTCCACATGGTCATCTGGCGCTGCGAGTGGTGCAGCGAATGCAGGCCCCACCACCAGTTGAACTGGTGCTGGCCGCGGTGGATCCAGTAGCCGACGAAGTCGAGCACCACGAGGTAGATGGCGAAGGCCACCCACGGCACGTCGGTCACGCCGGGCCAGACCTCGTCGAGGTGGAAGGTGCCCCACCCTGCCGTGCGCAGGCTGCCCAGCGCATCGTCGAAGAAGGGCTGCAGCGTGAAGAACATCGCCAGCCGGAACAGGCCCAACCGATGGATCATCGTGTAGAGCACGTCGATGCGGATCGCGTGGCGGTCGACCACGGGCTCGACCGATCGCCAGCGCTGCAGCGGCCCGATCACCGCGAGCAGCACGATGATCTGGATGAAGCCGACCAGCAGCCATCCGGTGGCGTCGAAAGCGTCCTCGGTCCAGCCGCCCAGGCCGACGGCGTAGACCAGCGGCTGCACCGCCGTTTCGAAGAACCAGCCCTGAAGCGCAGAAAAAACGTCCGTCAACCAGTCGATCACGGCAGCCGCCTCAAGAGTGGGATGCGATCCAGGCGCGGTAGTCGGGATGCTGGCGCAAGGTTTCGAAACAGAAACCCTTGGCCTTGAGGCCGACGATCAGCGGTTCGAGGTTGGCCGGCGCCCACGGGTCCTTGCGCGACCAGATGCCCAGGTGCGCGAGCAGGATGTCGCCGGGGCGGATGGTGTCGAGCGCCTGGGTCAGCAGCTTCTCGTTGCTGAACTTCTCGCTCGGCAGCTCGTCGCCGAGGAAGCCGGCGGGTGCCCAGCCCACATGCGCGAAGCCGCAGGCCTTGGCGGCTGCCAGCAGCTTGGGCGAGGTCTTGCCGCCCGGCGCGCGGTACAGCGGCAGCGGCTTCTTGCCGGTGATGAGTGCCAGGCGCTCGGACGACTTGCTGATGTTGGCGCAGTACTCGGCCGCGGTCCAGGTGAACTCGCGACCGGCCAACGCGCCCGCCGAGGGCTTCACGCGAAAGCTCGGCGTGGTGCTTTTGAGGTCGGCGCGCCAGTACACATGGTCGTAGGTGTGAGAGGCGAACTCGTGGCCTTCGGCCGCCCTCGCCTTCCACCATGGCGCCCAGTGGTTGTCGAGGCTGTCGCCGTCGGTCTCGGTGCGCTCGGCGGCCGCAAAGAAGGTGACACGGACGTTCTGCCGCTTGAGCACATCGGCCACCAGCGGGGCGATGCCCATGTGGCCGGTGTCGAAGGTCAGGTAGACCGGCTTTTCGCACGAACCGCCCTGCGCCCAGGCAGCGGGCACCACGGAGACGGCCATCGCCAGCGCGACGGCCCGGCCAGCGCGCCTAGATGCGTTTGGCATGGTCCAGGGTCCAGACGCCGTGGGGCGAGCGGCCGACGTTGACCTGGCGCACGACCTTCTGGCTGGCCAGGTCGATCACCGTGAGCTTCTTGGCCCAGCGCGAGGTGACGAAGAGCGTCTTGCCGTCGGCCGATACGTCCATGCAGTCGGGGCCGCCGGGCACCGCGTAGGTCGCGCTGACCTTCAGCGTCGCCAGGTCGATGCGGCTGATGGTGTTGGCCACCCGGTTGCTCACGAACACGCTCTTGCCGTCGCCGGCCGAGCGGAAGGCATGGGCGCCCTTGCCGGTGGGAATCTTGCCGACCAGCTTGGGCTCGGCGCCCGCCACGTCGAACACCTGCACGCCGTCGCTGCCGGTCAGGCCCACGAGCAGGGTCTTGTCGTTGTGAACGCCGAAAATGTCGGCCGGCATCGCCCCCGTGGCGACGCGCCAGCGAATGGTCTGCGTGGGCAGGTCGACGGCAATCATCTCGTCGCTGTCCTGCATCGTCACGTAGGCGATGGTGCTGGTGTTGTCGATCCAGATGTGGCTGGGCGTCTTGCCGGACGGAATGCGCTTGGCGAGCTTCAGGTCCTTGCCGTCCCAGCGGTAGATATCGACATGGTTCAGGCGGTTGCCCGCCGTGACGAACCACTTCATGTCACGCGAGAACTGCAGCTGGTACGGGTCGATGATGCCGTAGACCACGCGCTGCACTTCCGCCGTCTTGGGGTTGAGGAAGGTCAGCGAATCGCCCGCCGAATTGGCCACGATGACCGACTTTTCGTCGGGCGTCATGTAGATGTGGTGCGGCTCCTTGCCGGTCGCGATGCGCTGCTTTTCCGTCCAGTCGACCGGATTGATCACGCTGACGTTGGCGTCCAGCGAGTTGAGCACGAAGATCGGGGGAGGTTCGGCCGGCGCGGCGGCGGCGGCGTGGGCCACCAGGGCTGTCAGGCAGGAAAACAGGAAAGCCGCGATGCGGCCGTTCGGGCGGGCAGGAAGTCGCAAGGGAAGGTTCCGAGAGAGAGCTATCGATCTTAACGGCCGGACTTGACCGTCGGCTGACCGGCCAGACGCCCCGTTCCCCGCTATTTCGACGGTTTGACAGGCGCCCGCAGCGCCGCAACCTGCTCGTCGGTCAGCCAGCGCCACTGCCCCGGCGCAAGGTCTTCGGGCAGCACGAGCCCGCCGATGCGCGACCGGTGCAGCCCCTCGACCCGGTTGCCGACCGCGGCCAGCATGCGCTTGACCTGGTGGTACTTGCCCTCGGTCAGCGTAAGCCGCAAGTGCAGCGGGCCGTCGGACTCGCAGGCCGCCGCGCGCACCGGCTTCGGGTCGTCGTCGAGCACCACGCCGGCCAGCAGCCTGGCGATCTGCGTCTCGTCCACCGGGTGCTTGGCCGTCACCTCGTAGACCTTGGGCACGTGGTGCTTGGGCGAACCCATCTTGTGAATGAACTGGCCGTCGTCGGTCAGAAGCAGCAGGCCGGTGGTGTCCTGGTCGAGCCGGCCGATGGCCTGCGCGCCCTGCACCGCCCCCTTGTTGGGCCGCAGCCGAAGCGGCGACGGCAGCAGCGTGTAGATGCTCGGATAGGTCGAAGGCTTCTGCGAGCACTCGGTGCCGGCAGGCTTGTGCAGCATCAGGTAGGCCTTCTCGTGGTACGCCCACTCGGTGCCCTGCACCGTGAAAAGCAGGCCTTCGGGATCGAGGTCGGCGAAGGGGTCGTCCACCACGTCGCCCGCGATGGTCACGTGGCCTTGCTGGATCAACCCCGCGCACACGCGACGTGTGCCGAAGCCCTGGGTGTAGAGGATGTCTTGCAGGTGCATAAAAATGAAAAAGCGGCCGTGCCGGCAGGGACACGACCGCCTTCGAGTTTGCCGCAGGTTCAGTAGCCTGCTGCCAATCCGGTGTTGCGGCGCGGGTCGTTGGCGCCGTAGAAGCGGTTGGCGCCCACCGGCTTGCCGCCCAGCGACGGCGCGCCGACGATGATCGCCGCGAGGTGGTTGGCCGGCTGCGGCACACCAAGGTTGTGGCCCATGTCGGTCAGGATCTTGCGGGTGTCGGGGCTCAGCGCAAAGGTCTCGACGTTGGTGACATCAGGCAGCCATTGCTGGTGGAAGCGCGGCGAATCCACGGCTTCCTGCACGTTCATGCCGTAGTCGACCACGTTCAGGATGGTGTGCAGCACCGCCGTGATGATGCGGCTGCCGCCTGGCGTGCCGACCACGAACACCGGCTTGCCGTCCTTCGACACGATGGTCGGGCTCATCGAGCTCAGCGGACGCTTGCCCGGGGCGATGGCATTGGCCTCGCCCTGCACCAGGCCGTACATGTTGGGCACGCCGATCTTGGAGGTAAAGTCGTCCATCTCGTTGTTCAGCAGCACGCCGGTCTTGTCGGCCGTGACCTTGGCGCCGAACCAGTCGTTCAGCGTGTAGGTGACGGAGACCGCATTGCCCCACTGGTCGGTGATCGAGTAGTGGGTGGTGTTGCTGCCTTCGTGCGGCGCGACGCCAGGCTTGATGTCCTTGGAAACGCCGGCCTTCTTCGGGTCGATGACGGCGCGGATCTTCTCGGCGTAGCCCTTGTCGAGCAGGCGGTCGAGCGGGTTCTTCACGAAGTCCGGGTCGCCCAGGTAGCTGTTGCGGTCCACGTAGGCGTGGCGCATGGCCTCGATCTGGTAGTGCACCGACTGCGCCGAGCGGAAGCCCAGGTCCTTCAGCGGATAGCCCTCGAGGATGTTGAGCATTTCGCAGATGATCACGCCGCCCGAACTCGGCGGGGGCGCCGACACCACGCGCAAGCCGCGGTAATCGCACTCGACGGGCGCGAGTTCGCGCGTCTTGTACTGGTCGAGGTCGGCCTGCGTGATGATGCCCTTGCCGGCCTGGCTCGATGCCACGATGGCCTGCCCGACCCAGCCCTTGTAGAAGCCGTCGACGCCCTTGGCGCTGACCGCTCGCAACGTCTTGGCGAGGTCTTTCTGCACCAGCTTCTGGCCGACCGCGAAGGGCTCGCCCTTGTTCAGGAAGATGGCGCCGGAGACCGGGTCCTTCTTGAAGTCATTGGTGGCGGTGAGCAGCATGTCGATGTCGCCCTGCTCCAGCGCAAAGCCCTTGTCGGCCAGCTGGATCGAGGGGGCGATCAGGTCGGCGCGCTTCATGGTGCCGTACTTCTCGCGCGCGTATTCCATGCCCGACACCGAGCCCGGCACGCCGACGGCGAGGTGGCCATTGGTGCTCAGGCCCTTGACGACGTTGCCGTCCTTGTCGAGGTACATGTTGGCCGTGGCGGCCAGCGGCGCCTTCTCGCGGAAGTCGAGGAAGGTCTTGCGGCCGTCGGCCAGCTGCACGGTCATGAAGCCGCCGCCGCCCAGGTTGCCCGCCGCCGGGTACACCACCGCCAATGCATAGCCCACGGCGACCGCCGCATCGACGGCGTTGCCGCCGCGCTTGAGCACATCGACGCCGACCTTGGTGGCCAGGTGCTGCGCGCTCACGACCATGCCGTGCTCGGCCGCGACAGGCGCCTGCGACGCGGCCTGCGATGCGCCCGCTGCCGCCAGCGTGAGCGCGGCCGCGACGGCGGCGCGCAGTTTCGGGGTCCAGTGGAATTGCTGCATGGGGAAGTCTCCTCTGTGAGTTGGATGAAGAATGAGGGGAATGACGAGGCTCAGGCCGTGAGCAGCGCCTTGCGCCGCAGCTCCCTCAAGGCCAGCGCCACCTGTTGCTGCGCGAATTCAGCGAGTTCCGCCGGGTCGGTCAGCGGCTTCTCGTCCTTGACGAAACGCAGGCGATCTGCGCGCACTTCGGCGGCAAGATGCTCGACCAGGGCGTCGTGCGAATGCTTGCCGTCGAGCAGCGGCAGCAGGCTGCGCTCGAGCAGCGTGAGCGCCACGGATTCGTGCCACTGATTGCAGGCCTGGGCGTTGGCTCCGGCCGACAGCGCCAGGCCGGGCGCGCCGCGAACAGCCGCCAGGGCTTGCGGCAAGCCGGAGACTTCGGGTGCCGCAGGCACCGGCGTGCGCCGGATCCGCAGGGCGCCGAGAATCAACAGTTCCTCGAGCGTGGCCATGACGATCCGTTCCACCGCGTCGCGGGGCTCGCCCGTGAGCCTTGCGGCGGCATCGATCAGGGCTTCGGCCGACACGGACGCCGGGTAACTCGTCTCGAACACTTGCGCCACGGCCTTGTGCACAGGCAACCGCAGCGTGACCTTGAGGTTGCGGATCGCATGGCAGGATTGCTCGCGCGCATCGAGCGTCAGCGCGCCACCGTCCTCGGCGGCGAATACGCCGGCGAACTCCAGCGCACGAATGCGCGCCGGCTCGAGCCGATAGCGGATGTCCCTGGCACGCTCCTGCCTGACCAGCAGGGTCTGTCGGAAGGTGCGGTTGACCAGGAAATCGAGGTACTGCTCCATCATGATCTGGCTGCCGCCGCATTCGCGCAGCAGCGGGTCGCGCACCTTCTCGCCGTAGTTCTGCACGAACATGGTCGAGGGTTCCGCGTCGCACAGGTAGGCCAGGCCGTGGGCATCCGCGCGCGCGGCGAACTCCTTGAAGTAGCACGGCGCGTTGCAGGGCTCGAGGAACTCGTGGAGCAGGTAGTAGCTGCTGGAACCGCGCACGATCGGCATCGCTTCTTCGAGCGTCTTCTTGAGCACGCTGTCGGGACGGGCCGACTGTTCGAGGAATTCGAGCATGCCGCGTGCGTAGGAGAGCTTTTCTTCCGGCGTGTCGCGCGGCCCGCCGCGCAGGATCATCGCGTCGCGCACGATTTCGCGCGCCTTCCAGCCCGGGTAGACGTTGTAGCTCACATAGGCCACGCCGTTCGGTGCCAGGTTCTCCGAGCAGATGCGCAGGATCGCGTCCTGCACCGGGCCAGGCACCCAGCTGTAGACACCGTGGCAGACGATGTAGTCGAACTGGCCGAACGAGGCGTCGATGTCCGCGATGTTGAAGGTCCTCAACTCGACGTTCGACAGGCCGGCGTGCGCGATGGCTGCAACGCCTTGAGACACCTGCACTGTTGACAAATCGACGCCGAGCGCGCGCGCTTCGGGATGCCGCGCCGCGAACGGAATCAGGTTGCCGCCGGCCGCGCAGCCCAACTCCAGCACGCGCGCCTTGGCGGGTGCGGGTGCATCGAGTCCGAACAGGAAGGCCAGCGCCTCCAGGTGCTCCACTGCAGACTGTGGAAACGGATGCGAGTCGTAGGGCACCGTGTCGTAGTAGCTGGTCAGCGTGGAGGTCAATGAGTCCGGCACGAGCGTCCTTTGGGGATCTGAAGTTGCGCCATGACAGCGCTCGCCGACTATAGCCTTGCGATCGGGCAAAAAAAACCCAGCGGTGAAGCTGGGCTCAAGCCTTTCTGCTGGCATGGCATCAAGGACCCCGCACAGGTTGACCGGCGGGGGACGGCTGACCCGTCAAGGAGAAATCGGGGACCGGCGTGAATGCCGGCAGTTGGATGGATCGATGGCCATGGACCTGTCTACGAGGCTTCGGTGATGGGACGGAGCCAGTCCATGGCGGCCTCGTCGGGCAGCATTGCCCGCAGCCGCGCGTCGCGCCGGAGATCACGCGCTACTTCCTCCAGCTCGAGGGCATCGACGGTGTGCCAGCGCTGCTGCAACCGGTGCGCGCAGGCAGCGATCCAGAGAGCGGCGGGCATGTTTTCCATGAGATTATTTTACTGTATATTTGTACAGTCTTTTCATCAAAGGATGCAGCCATGCCTACAACCGGAGAAATCGCTTCCGCCCCCAATCACGCGCTGACGGAGGCACTCGCCTGGATTTCGAAGTTCGCACACGCCTGGAAGGCCATCGAGCCAGCCCCCAGGAGCCTCAGTATCGACGGCTTCATCATCTGGGGCCCCGTACTCTACGAGAAGCACAAGGGCGAAGACCCGGTGATGCTGGCGCAACAGCTGTTCGGCAAGTCCGGCGAGTATTTCAGATATCTCTATCCCGGCCGCAAGCCCGGGTCAGACGCAGACCTGCCGTCTTAGAATGACCCGATGAATTGGCGCACCCTGCTTCCGCTCGCTTTGGTTGTCACTGGCTGCTCGGCCCCGAACGAGGTGGTGCCGTTTCGCGAAGGCGTCCTGCGTGCCCCCACGTACACCCAAGCGTCGAACTATTGCGATGCCAAGGGCCTGACACCCAAGTGGATCGGCAGGGCACCTGCGGAGTCGGGCGTTCTGTTTCAGTGCAACTGAGCTTCGCGGTCCGTGCGGCCGGCTGTTGGCGCGCGTTGGCCTCAATAAAAAACGGAAGCCGTTGATTCGCAACGACTTCCGTTCTGTTGAGTGGTGGAGCTGGGGGGATTTGAACCCCCGTCCGCAAGCCTTCATCGCGCAGTTCTACATGTTTAGTGATCTGATTTGAGTCTCGCTTCCGGAGTCGCGCAGTCACACGCTAAACCGGACGCCAGCACCCTATTTTCTCGCCCCGACCCAAGGTACCCGGATCGGAGCCAGCCCATGTAATTATCCTTGCAGCCGGGAGGTCAGGATTGCTCCAGACCCCCTTGCCCAGCCCATCGGCCAACTGTTGCAAGGCTCACTGGCAATTAAGCAGCGAGTGCGAAACGTTCGTCGTTTGCAGTTAGTTTGTTTGAATCTGTTTTACGAGCGCATTCAGCTCGACATGCCCCGCTGCGACTCCGAACCCACGTCGAAACCAGTGCAGCCCCAAGCCTTGTATTTTAGGCGCTATTGAGCAATTGCAAGAGCTCCATGGGCGAAGAGATTGAAGCATCGGCCTGCCAGAGCGTCGCGTCGGCCTGAGAGCCCATGTAGCCGTAGGTGGCAGCCACCGTCCGCATGCCGGCGGCACGTCCCGCAATGATGTCGCGTTCGTCATCGCCCACGTAGATGCATGCGTCGGACGACACACCGAGCCGGCGTGCCGCTTCGTGGAGCGGTTCGGGATGCGGCTTCGAATACGGCGTCGTGTCGCCGCTCACGATGGCGCGCGCGCTGGCGAAGAGCGGGATCGCACGGGTCAACGGATCGGTGAAACGAGCCGACTTGTTGGTGACGACGCCCCAGAGCAGGCCGCGCTCGTCGATCGCCTCGATCAACGCCTGGATGCCTTCGAACACCTGGGTATTGAGCAGCATGCGGCGTTCGTAGGCCACGAAGAACTCTTCTCGCAGCTCGGCAAATTCGGGCGCATCGGGCGTGATGCCGAACGCCACACCGAGCATGCCTCGCGCGCCCGCACCAGCCATGGGGCGATAGCGCTCCAGCGGATAGGAGGCGAGGCCGCGATCGGTGCGCATCTTGTCGGCCGCGGCGCCCAGGTCGGGCGCGCTGTCGATCAGCGTGCCGTCCAGGTCGAACAGCACGGCTTGCGTTGGCACACCCTTCATCCTTGCGAACCCGACAGTGGTGGTCTTTGTGTTGCGAACATGTAGTTGACGCTGGTGTCGGCACTGAGCCAGTAGCGGCGGGTCAACGGGTTGTGCTCCATGCCCCGTGTATGCCGCAGGTCCAGGCCAGCCGCGCGACAGTAGGCCGCAAGCTCGCTGGGGCGAATCAGCTTCGCATATTCGTGGGTGCCGCGCGGCAGCATGCCAAGAATGTATTCAGCGCCCACGATCGCAAGCATGAAGGACTTCAGGTTGCGGTTGATGGTCGAGAAGAACACCCACCCGCCGGGCTTGACCAGCGTTGCGCAGGCCTGAATCACAGAAGCCGGCTTCGGCACATGCTCGAGCATCTCCATGCAGGTGACGACATCGAAGCTGCCCGGTTGCTCGGCCGCCAGCGCCTCGGCGCTGACCTCGCGGTACTTGACGCCGCGCGTTCCGGCCTCGAGTGCATGCAACTGGGCGACCTTGAGCGCCTTGCCCGCCAGATCGATACCCAGCACTTCGGCGCCTTTTCGGGCCATCGAGTCGGCCAGGATTCCGCCGCCGCAACCGATATCAAGCACGCGGCGCTGCGAAATAGGCGCAATACCGTCAATCCATTCCAGTCGCAATGGATTGATTTCATGCAGCGGGCGGAATTCACTGTCCAAATCCCACCACCGATGCGCAAGTTCTGAAAACTTGGCGAGTTCAGCCGGATCGGCATTCACGTTTTCTGTCATGCGGCAATTATGAAGCGAGCAATGCCCGCCAGGTACCGAGCGGGTCTTGATGAATCTGCATCAATGAATTCAACAGGCATAAAAAAACCCCGCCGAGGCGGGGTTTTCATCATCGATGGAATCGACTGATTAGTTGGCGCGGGTGCCGACCACTTCGATTTCCACGCGACGGTTCTTGGCGCGGCCTTCCTTGGTGCGGTTGTCAGCCACTGGCTGCTTCTCGCCCTTGCCTTCGGTGTAGACGCGGTTGCGTTCGATGCCCTTCGAGACCAGGAAGGCCTTGACGGCTTCGGCGCGACGCACCGACAGACGCTGGTTGTAGGCGTCCGTACCGATCGAGTCGGTGTGGCCCACAGCGATGATCACTTCGAGGTTGACGCCACGGATCTTCTCGACCAGGTCGGTCAGCTTGGCGCGACCTTCAGGCTTCAGAACCGACTTGTCGAAGTCGAAGAAGGCGTCAGCAGCGAAGGTAACCTTCGAAGCGGCGACTTGAGCTGCTGGCGGCGGGGTAGCTGCGCCCGGGGTGGGGGTCACGCCAGCCGGAGCAGCAGGAACCAGAGCACCGTCGCAACCAGCGGCGGCGGTAGCCGGCGTCCAGTTGGCATCGCGCCAGCACAGTTCGTTCGTACCGTTCTTCCAGACCAGTTCGCCGGTGCCGTTTTGCCAGTTGTCGATCGTAGGACCGCCGTCCGCAGCGGTGACACGGGTCTGCGCGCCGGCGGCAGTGGCGAGCGCAGCGACTGCAAACATCATCGCCACTTTATTCAGTTTCTTCATGGTTCTCCTCTTGGGGAAAAAGCCGCAGCCGCGCTGCGAATCAAGGACGCTTTAAGTGACCACCACCCAAAACGTTGAGGCGATTGTGCCATAGGGTCTTTGGCAAACAGGCCGCTGGCCGCCCCTGAAGCGTAGGACGGAGGCGGAATAGCCGCCTTGTGTTGCGGCGGTGCGACACCCCTCACAGCGTAAAATTTCGCCTTCCTGCCGCCAGCCTCTCGCTCAATGACCTCCTTCGCCAAAGAAACCCTGCCCATCAGTCTTGAAGAGGAAATGCGCAGCAGCTATCTCGATTACGCCATGAGCGTGATCGTGGGCCGGGCGCTCCCCGACGCTCGCGACGGCCTCAAGCCTGTGCACCGG
>NZ_JBFUHN010000098.1:0-21449 GCF_056402375.1 Variovorax sp. P4_B10
CCCACGCGGCTTGCGCCAGGTCGCGCCCTGCGGCGGCCGCCTGTGCGGAGCCCGAGGCCTGCCGCGCCTGCGACCAGCCGATGATCAGCACGCCATGGTCGCGCGGATGCACGAGCGCATGCGCGGGCGAAAGGTCGCGGTGGGCCCAGCCGGCGCCGTGCACGAAGGCCAACACCTCGAGCATGYGGCGCCAGATCCAGACGGCATGGCGCGCATCGATGCCTTGCGGGTTGGCCTGCTGCACATCCTGCAGGCTGCCCCAGAAACCGGTGGGATGGCGCAGCACCAGCGCCTGGCGCTTGCCATCGCCCAGGCCCTCGGCGATGCCCGTGCCCACCGGCTGCGGCAGCCGGCGCGTGAAGTAGGCGGCGCCCGGAACGGCAAGGTCCTGCAGCGACTGCAGCACCGCGCCCTCGCGCACCAGCACGTCGTTGGCGGACGATTCGCGCGCGAGCTTCAGCGTCACGCGTTCGGGCAGCGCGCCGAGCCGCTCGGCGAACAGCACTTCGCTGTGCTCGCCGGTTGCCAGAGACGCCAGCACGCGGTAGCGCGCACCGCGCCATTGCACGACACGCCCACCGCCGCCGCTCCGGGCATTGGCGCGCAGCAGGGCCGCGCGGAAGCTCTCGCGCTCCACCGTTTCCTCGCCGCGCGTGATGGTGGCACCGCAGTAGCCGCAGTTGACGGTGCGCCAGCGCGCGRCACGCGGCAAGGGCGCGGAACATTGGGGGCAGCTCAGTGCGAGCAGCGACAGCATGGCCGGCTCTATTCGTCCCGGGGTGCCGACGGATCGGGCGAGGCCAGCACGCGGTCGATGCGGCGCCCTTCGAGCGCCACGACCTCGAAGCACCAGCCGGCGCAGTCGATACGCTCGCCCACCGCGGGCAGCTGGCCCGACACCGACATCAGCAGGCCGGCCACCGTGTTGTAGCGCCCGCGCTCTTCCTCGGGCAGCTCGCGGATGCCGAGCCGCGCGCGCAGCTCGGACACCGGCATCAGGCCGTCGAGCTCCCACACGCCGTCGGGCCGCTCGCGCGCCCAGGCGTCGGTCTGCATGCCGGGCTGCAGCTCGCCGGTGATGGCTTCGAGCAGGTCGCGCGGGGTCATGAGGCCCTGCACCACGCCGTATTCGTCGACCACGAACACCAGCCGGCCGGCACGGGTGCGGAACTGTTCGAGCAGTTCCATGCCGGTGAGGGTCTCGGGCACGAACACGGCCGGCGTGGCCTCCTGGCCGAGTACGCCCTTGTGGCCGGCGCCCAGGCGCAGCAGATGTGCCACGCTGATCACGCCCACCACGTCGTCGAGCGAGTTGCGGCACACGGGGTACCACGAGTGCACGAGGTTGAGTGCAGCGGCGTCCGCCACCTTCTGCAGGGCCTGCTGCACGGTGAAGGAAGTGTCGAGCCATTCGATGTCGGCGCGTGGAATCATCAGCGACGAGAGGCGGCGGTCGTCGAGGTGGAACACGTTGCGCACCATCTGGTGCTCGTGCTGCTCGATCACGCCGGCGTCCACGCCTTCCTCGAGGCTGGCCGAGATTTCTTCCTCGGTCACCGAGCGCGCGGCGTTGGCGTCGATGCGCAACACCTTGAGCATGGTGGCCGTGGCGCCCGCCAGCAGCCACACGAAGGGCTTGGCGGCCTTGGCCAGGCCGCGCATCGGACGCGACACCCAGCGCGCCACCGGCTCGGGGTAGAGCTGGCCGATGCGCTTGGGCACCAGCTCGCCGAAGATGATGGTGAAGAAGGTGATGCAGGTCACCACCACCGCGGTGGAGACCACGCTCGCGGTGCCCCCGCCCATGCCGAAGCTCTCCATCCATACCGCGAGCGGCGCGGCGAAAGCGGCCTCGCCCACGATGCCGCTCAGCATGCCGATCGAGGTGATGCCGATCTGCACGGTCGAGAGGAACTGGGTGGGCGCCTCCATCAGCTTGAGCGCGGCGGTCGCTCCGGTGTCCCCCGTTTCGGCCAGGGCTGCGAGGCGTGCGCGCCGGCTGGTGGAAAGGGCCATTTCGGACATTGCGAACACCGCATTGAGGGTGGTCAGCAAGGCCAGCAGCAAGACATCCATGAACGGGGGGAGAGAATGAGGGAATGTCACTTTACTGTATCGGCGACGTGCAGGGCTGCGACCCTGCCCTCCAGCGGCTGCTCGACGAGATCGATTTCTCGCCCAGCCGCGACACCCTGGTGCTGCTCGGCGACCTGGTCAACCGGGGGCCGGATTCGGCCGCCGTGCTGCGGCGCGTGCAGGGCTACGGCGCCTCGGCGCGCAGCGTGCTGGGCAACCACGACCTGCACCTGCTGGGCGTGGCGCACGGCGCGCGCAAGGCCGGCCGCAAGGACACGCTGGCCGGCGTGCTGGCCGCGCCCGACTGCGAGGCGATGCTCGACTGGCTGCGCCGGCAGCACATGGCGCTGCACATGCAGATCGGCCAGGGCGACAAGGCGGGCGACCTGCTGATGGTCCATGCCGGCGTGCTGCCGCAGTGGACGGTGGGCGACACGCTCGCGCTGGCGGCCGAGGTCGAATCGGTGCTGCGCGGGCCGGCGCTGGGCGACTTCCTGCTCACGATGTACGGCAACGAGCCCGCGCAATGGCGCGACACGCTCACCGGCAGCGCGCGGCTGCGCATCATCGTCAACGCGCTGACGCGCATCCGCTTCTGCACGCCCGAGGGCGTGATGGAGTTCGAGAGCAAGGACGGCATGCTTCCTGGCCCCGAGGGCTACCTGCCGTGGTTCGACGTGCCGGGACGCAAGACCGCCACGGCCACGGTCGCCTGCGGCCACTGGTCGACGCTGGGCTGGCTCTCGCGGCCCGACCTGCTCTCGATCGACACCGGCTGCGTCTGGGGCGGCTGCCTCAGCGCGGTGCGGATCGGTACGACGCTGGACGAGCGCGAGCTGATCCAGGTGAAGTGCGAGCAGGCGCAGAAGCCCGGCAAGGGGGCCTGACGAACACCCGTTCCGTCCAGATTCAGAACCCGTGCGTCATCAAGGCGTAGACGGTCTGCACCCCGGTCACGTAGTTGCCCATGCGCAGGTTCTCGTTCGCGGCGTGCTGGTTGTTGTCGGCGTTCACCAGCGGAATGATCGCAAAGGGCACCTGCAGCACGCGCACGATCTCCGCCGTCGGCACGGTGCCGCCCATCATCCGGATGCGTACGGGTCCGGGCGTGGCGCCGAAGGTGTCGGTCAGGGCCTTGTAGGCCCATTGCCCGATCGGTGAATTGATCGGCGAACCCGCCGCGTCGGCGCCCTCGCTGCGGTAGGAGAAGCTGGCGAGCTTGTCATAGCGGCTTCGCTCCTCGTCCGTCGGCGCGCCCTTGACGAGGTGGTAGCCCTGCTTGACGATGTGCGCCTCGATCAGCTTGCCGAGATAGGGTGCGTCGGAGTCCGGCGTGGTGCGCAGGTCCATCTCGGCCTCGGCCTTGTCGGGGACGATGTTCGCCACCTTGTCTCCCACGGCGGCGGAAGCCATGCCGCGCACGTTCAGCGAGGGGTACTGCATCGCCTCCTGGTAGTTGGCACCGACCTTGTCGGTCTGGGCGATGCCCAGGCGGCGCTTGAGCGCAGCCTCGTCGTCCGGCACGGCGGCCATGATCTTGCGGTCGGCCTCGCCGATCCTCACGCGGTCGTAGTAGCCGGGAACGGTCACCCGCCCCGTGTCGTCCTTCATCGATGCCAGCAGGCTGGCCAGCCGTTGGGCCGGGTTGGGTGCGTAGTTGCCGTAGTGCCCGCTGTGCAGCGGCACCTTGGCGCCGTACACGGTCAGCCGGGCATCGGCCGCGCCGCGGTTGCCGAACACCAGCGTGGGCCGGTTGGTTGCATGCATGGGGCCGTCGTGGATCACGATGGCGTCGCTGCGCAGCAGCTCGCGGTGCGCCTGCATGACCTTGCTGATCGACGGCGAGCCCTTTTCTTCCTCGCTGTCGAGGATCACCTTGACGTTGACCGCCGGCTGGCCGCCCCCGGCCTTCAGGGCATCGATGGCCGCCAGCAGCATCATGATCGGGCCCTTGTCGTCCGCCGAGGCCCGGCCGAACACGCGCCACTCGGGGTCGAGCGGGCCGCTGAAGAGCGGGGCGGCGTCGATCTCTTCCCAGTCGCCCTTGTCCGTTTTGCGCTTGAGCACGGGCGTCCACGGGCTCTTCTGCGCCCACTGCGCAGGAATCACCGGCTGGCCGTCGAGGTGCATGTAGAACAGCACGGTCTTTCTCGCGGGGTTGCTGCCCGGGAACTCCGCATAGAGCATCGGCTTGCCGCTGTTGGGCAATTGCTGCGTCGTGAAGCCGCGCTTGCGAAAGGCCTGCTCCAGCCAGTCGACGTTCTTGCGGATGTCCTCCGGCACGGTGGCGTCGTTGGGCAGGGACAGCAGCTCGAAGTACTCGCGGTACGTGGCCTGCGCATGGCGCTCGGCGAGGGCCGGCGAGAGTTCGGCGGCCTGCGCCAGGCCGTGCCCCAGGAGCAGGAAGGCGGCGGGCACCAGCGCCATCAGGCTGTGCTGGCGCCGGGTTGCGCGCGAGGAAGGGATGGAGGCGAAGTCGATGGGCATGGAGGGCAGCAACGAGCAGGAGAGGGAGGACAAGGTCGGGTCTCCATGGAGCATAGAGAGCCGACATCGTTTCAACAATTGCTATTTTCTTGAGGCACCTTTGCGTTTTCTGCAAACCTCATCCACACCCTCCCCTGTGCCAAGCCGCGCAAAGCCGCGTGAGCCCGGCGGCGCGGCGCCTGCCTCAGTCCGCGCGCGGCAACCGGAACTTGTCCAGCGCCATGCGCTGCCGGCCCTGCGCATCGAAGTTCTCCGGCGAGAGCCAGCGCTCGAAGGCCGTGCGCAGCACCGGCCACTCGCCGTCGACGATCGAGAACCACGCGGTGTCGCGGCTGCGGCCCTTGTAGACCACCGCCTGCCGGAACAGGCCTTCGTACTGGAAACCCAGGCGTGCGGCGGCGCGTTTTGACGGCTCGTTGAAGTTGTCGCACTTCCATTCGTAGCGCCGGTAGCCCAACTCGTCGAAGGCGAGCTTCATCAGCAGGTATTGCGCTTCGGTGGACATCGGCGTCTGCTTGAGCAGCGGGGAGAAGGTGACGCTGCCGACCTCGACCGCGCCGTGGGCCGGGTCGATGCGCATCAGCGCGAGCGTGCCGACGGCGCGGCCGCTCTGCCCGTCGATGACCGCGAAATGCATCGGATCGACGGTCTGCGCGGCACGCGCGACGTGGGCGCGGGTGCCGGCAAGGTCGCCTGGCCGCTCGACGAACAGGTAGGTCCAGTCGCGGCCGTCAGGCGCCTGGGCGTAGGCGGCGTAGAGATCGTCGGCGTGCCTGGCGGCGTCCAGCGGTTCAAGCCTGCAGTACCGGCCCTCGATGGGGCTGCGCGGCGGCAGGGAGCGGGTGGTCCATTCGGGCACCAGGGGGCCGATCGATTGACCGTATGCGTTGTGACGAGCTGGCATGGAGAAAACTTTCGGGAACGATGAAGCGGCAAGTGCCGGGGAAGCGATAAAGTACGCCCGTCGTGGCGCCACAGAAAGCGCCACGCCTTTTCAATTTCATGGTGCCACGATTTTCTTGATGACTTCATGGGCAACCCGCTAGATCTCGCCGCCGCCGCATTGCTCGAGTCCCCTCTCGTCAGGGCGGGCGAGGCCGGCTCGATGCAGCGCCAGCTGCACGAGCGGCTGAAGCGCGCGATCCTCGATGGCGGCCTGGCGCCGGGCAGCCGGCTGCCCGGTTCGCGCGCGCTGGCCGAGGCGCTCGCCATCTCGCGGAACACCGTCACCGCGGCTTACGAGCATCTCGCCGCCGAGGGCTATGTGCGGTCGGACCGGCAGGGCACGCGGGTCATCGAGCTGTCGTCGCCGGCATTGCGCAGGCGCACGCACAAATCCGCAGGCACGCCAGCCACCGCGCATCGCCTGGCCGGCATCCGGCAGAGCACGCCCTACACCACGCCCGACGCGGCCCTGCGCCCGGGCGTACCCGCCCTGTCGCACTTCCCCTCGGCGGCCTGGCGGCGCGCGCTGGACCGGGCCGTGCGCACGGCGAGTCCGGCGACGCTCGGCTATGGCGATCCGCTGGGGGAACCCCAGCTGCGCGCGGCCATCGCGCGGCATCTGGCCATTGCCCGCGGCGTGCGCTGCGAGCCACGGCAGGTCGTGATTGCCGAAGGCGCGCAGGAGGCCATTGCGCTGTGCGTGCGGTTGCTGTCGAACCCGGGTGATGTCGGGTGGGTGGAAGACCCGGGCTACCGCGGCGTGAAGGCGGCGATGCGGGCCGGCGACATGCGCACGGTGCCGATACGCGTCGACGCCGAAGGCCTGTGCGCGAGCGACCACGACTGGCTGAAGCACCCTCCCCGGCTGATCTACACGACGCCCTCGCACCAGTACCCGGCCGGCTCGGTCTTGAGCATCGCGCGCCGTCTCGCGCTGATCGCGCAGGCCCGCCAACACGGCGCCTGGATCATCGAGGACGACTACGACAGCGAGTTCCGCCACACCGGAGAGCCCATCGGCGCGATGCAGGGGCTGGTGCCCGATGCGCCCGTGCTCTACATCGGCACCTTCAGCAAGACGATGTTCCCGTCGTTGCGGCTGGGCTTTCTGGTGCTGCCCGGGGAGCTCATGGCGGCCGTGCAGACGCCGCTGGAAGAAATGCTGCGCGGCGGACACCGCCACGAGCAGCTGGCCATGGCCGACTTCATCGAGAGCGGGCAGTTCAGCCGGCACCTGGGCCGCATGCGGCGGCTCTACCGCGACCGGCAGCAGGCGCTGCGGCTGGCGCTGACCCGTCACTTCAAGGTGCCGCACGAGATCGACGGCGGCTACTGCGGGCTGCACCTGGCCGTGCGGCTGCCGCCCCGCTTCGACGACCGCCGGATCGCGGCCGATGCGCTGCGCCACCAGCTCGCGCCCGTCGCCCTGTCGAGCTTTGCGATCCAGCCGCTGCCGTCGGACAACGGCCTGGTGCTGGGCTACGGCAACACCTCGGCGGAGCTCTTCGAGCCGGTGGTCAAGCGCCTGTCGCAACTGGCGCGTGCCGCCGAGCGGCGCAGCGAGTGACGCGCCGCTATTGCGCGCTGTCGGTGCCGGCGTCCCAGCTCAGATGGCCTTGGCGCGTGGCCTCGCGGACCGCCTGGGTCCGGGAGTTGACGCCCAGTTTCCGGTAGATGCTCTTGATCTGGGTGTCGATCGTGTTGGCCGATCGATGGAGCGCACCGGCGATCTTCCGGTTGCTCCATCCTTGCGAAATCAGCCGCAGCACCTGCAGCTCGCGCGGCGACAACGAGCCTTTCGGCACGACGAGTGCAAGAGGCCTCGGTTTCGCGGACGCGGCGATCACGCCCAGGATGTGCCGCGCCATCCGGGAAGTCCCCGGGGCGTCGCCCCGCTCGAGAGAGAACATCCGAAGAGCCAGCTCTTCCTCGTTCGCCTCGGTGAAGAGATGACCCACGGCGCCTGCGGCCACTGCGGGATCGGCTTTTCCTGTGGACATGTCGGTACTCGCTCAATCAAGAATCTCGGATCGACCCTGCGGTCTGGTAGCTGCAAGATTGATTGCGCCCGGCAGGCAGGCTTGACCGTGCGTCTCAGTTCTTGAGAGAATTCCGCGAAATAAGGAATTTGTTCACATTTTTGGACATTCCTTGGTGCAGGTGGCCTCGCGACGCCTCTCGCGAATCTCTCTCCGATGAACCTTCGCGATCACACGGCTGGCGCACCTTCTGCGCCGCAGGGCGGCCTCGCCCGCAACCACTTCAGCGTGTCGGGAGAACCGCCGCAGCGGCAGTTGCTGGCCTGGCGGGAGCGCGTCGGCCATGTGATCGACGTGCTGCCCACGGCATCCGACCTCGAGAAACCGTTTCGGGCGTCGATCGACCGCTACGACGCCGGCGGCCTCGTCTTCACCGACTGCCGCTCCGACGCGATGCTGCTGGAGCGCTCGCTGGCCCGCATCTCGAGGGACCAGGTCCGCACCTACGCTTTCCATGTGTTCCTGGAAGGCGGTGTCGACGATGTCGCGGTGCATGCATCGCTGCGCCACGGAGCGCCCTCCGCAGCAAGAATCCTGGCGCTGGACATGAACCAGCCGGTGCGCATGCGGCGCAGCGCCTGCCGGGTGCTCACCTTCTTTGCACCGGGCGCGTTGGTGGCCGAGAGCTTTCCCGACCCCGAAGCCATCCATGGCCGCTCGATCCAGAACACGACGCCGCTCACCCGGCTGGCCATCGCGCATGTGGCCGCGCTCGGCCAGAACATCGCGGGCCTGAGCGCGCCCGCGGCGGAGAGTGCGATGCGCACGGGCACGCAACTCCTTGTCGCGGCCTTCGGCAAGCAGGCGGGCCTGAGCGGCAATGCGCGCACGGCGGCGCGAGCGGCCATGTTCGGCCGGGTGCGCCGCTACATCCAGGTGAACCTTCATCGGCCGGAGCTTTCGCCCGAGAGCGTGCTGAATGCGCTGCAGTTGCCCCGCCCGACCCTGTACCGCATGTTCCAGCACGAAGGCGGCCTGGGCACCTACATCCGCCACCTGAGGCTGCGCCATGCGGCCAACGACCTCGTCAGGTACCCGCACCTGATGGTGACCGACATTGCCTACGGCATCGGCTTCAAGAGCGCGTCCGACTTCACGCGCGCCTTCCGCCGGGCCTATGGCATGGCGCCGCAGGACTTTCAGGTGTTGTCACTGAAGGCTGGGTAGCTAGATCACGCATGCGAGTGATGTGTGGATCGCTTGCATCCAGCACAGCACCAATGCGAGGGGTTTGAGTTGATGGCCTACGGCCGAGCGTGACGGCTTCGTCGTCGCATGTACCGCCATCTGGAATTTCCCCCGCCCTTGTCCGTTGGCCGATACTATGGAGTCCTCCAACGCATTGCCAAATAAATGCCGCGCGCGGGAAGATGAAGGGGACAAAAGCAAGACTTGACCCTGGAGCTCCAAGGCTTTTGGTCTTTCTAGCTGCTAATCATCTTCCCGCCACTCTGAAACGGCCACATCCGGCAGTTCAGGAAACTCGTCGCGCTCCCAAGACCAGTTTGGATCTCGATTGATGCACTCAACCATGGCGGACAGCCTGAGCAAGCAGCCCCAATCGTTATCAACGATGCAACCATTGGCGGCCTCGCCCAGTGCCGCCGACATCGCCAAGATGGCCGCTTTGCCATCATTGGAGTCGCGGTAGTGAATACCGATCTTTGACTGGCAAGCCAAGAGCAGATCTTTGTAGGCTCTACTGGGCTTCTCCCACTCGCTCAACTCCTCGATCATTTCACGGGCGTCTTCGCTGTATTCCAGTAGTAGATAAGAGTCTTCTCCTACGCCGCGCGAGGCTACAAACTGAAACGTAGCTTCGCTGTCCATCGGACCGACATTTGCTGGCAATCTGAGGCTTTGCGTCAGTCCAAGAAGAATGGACTCCACATCAAACCGGCGTGGAATAAAAAAAATCAAATGTGGTGCCATTCGTACCTCTTAACACTCGGTGTTGCTGCTTTCAAGGATGACCATTCTTTATGAACTCCAAAAGGGTGTCGAGCTTGTTCGTCACCTGCACCTTGGAATTTGCCGACCGAACAATGGCGTCTGCCTTTTTGTGCTGTTCAACGACATAAGCTACCGTGTGCTGACCCGTAGTTTCCTCAGTTTTGTGAACTTGTTCGACGATGTCACGCTCACTTGAAAGTTTCTTAACCTGGATGATCGTCCCTGATTCAGTTTCAATATCGACTTCGCGTAACTTACCAGGCTGGCCAACAAGGTGGTTGGTGTCCCTGACCCGAACACCGTTGGCCTCCAGTTGGACGATCAGCTCAGGCACGCCGGGGTCGCCCTTGGTAATAGCCTTGTTGACCAATCCATCAACCCGCGCTTGATTCATAGCCGCCTCGTTCGTCATCGCCCTGCCAGCGGTCATGTAAGGCTTGAGCACAGAACCGACAAGGTTTGATGCGACGTTGCCGATCGCATTGATGCCCCTGGTCACGCCCGCTGCAATGCCTGGTATGGATCGAACTGCAGCCGCACCGGCTGCGAATGAAGCAGCGCCGAGTGTCCCTACGATAGCGGCGGCTGGTTCTAGGGCTTGGCCGCTATGGAAGTAGCTCAGACCGCGGTCATCCTGCATTTGCATCAACGAGCGTAACTGCCCTGCGGTTTGACTCGGATCACCAGTGAGCGCGAGAGCCCCCACGAATGCGCCAAAAATTTCCGGGTCGGATGCAAAACCTGGTGCTGCGCCGCTCTTGGTGCCTAGTGCCTTGCCAAGCACCCAAGCGCTACTCCAATCCGCAGACGCGAGCTCGACATAGTTGCTGGGACGCAAGGCACCGACGGCCTCCAGCATGGCAGCGCCCTTGCGTGCACCTTCCATGCTTTGGCTGATTTTGTCGAAGCCCTGATCTATGAGTTGCCGAGCGAGTTCCGGATCGTTCTTGAGTAAGGCCAGCGAATCCGCAAGAGCCCTCTCACCCACGTCGGCATGTTGGAGCGCAACCTCTTTTTGTTCAGGGGTGAAGTTCAACTTCTCTGCTAGCCAGCCACTTCGATCATAGGTCTGGGTGCCCGTCATCAACTCGCCGATGCCGGCACGAGCCCCGACCAAGGCGCGCCCTTTGATCCCAACAGGGTCTGAATTGGAAGCGGATGCCCAGTTGTCGGCCACTCGAACGTCGCCGCTCCGATCAACCGAGCGCTCAACATCGAACGCACTCACCACCTGACCATAAGCAGCCGAGGTGATCGCGCGCCGATTCCAACTGTCCTGGTTTTGCGCAATGAAGTTCCCCAGTGGATCGGCGTTGCTGACAGTCGGCTCGGAGCGCTGCCCCATGGCCCCTGCGAGGCTTTCGCCCAATGCATTGCCAAACGCATCGACGGCAACCTGAGTAACGCTGACACGCCCGCCCTTGAGCGCTGCTGTCGTGAGGCCGCCGGCGAGCCCGGACATGGCGCGGATGGCGAGTCCTTGACCGAATGGTCCGAAGTCCTTGAATGCGTTGGCCTCTCCCAGCACGCCCCCGACAGCTTGACCGACACCGGCCCCAACAGCGGATGCTGCCACGCTCTTCCAGTTGAAGCTCTGTTGCAGTCCCGTCGCAACTGCAATACCTTGCGTGAGTGCGCTGCCCACAGCACGCCCGATGATCTTGTTGCCCAGCGTACTGGCGCCGAAGTCGACGCCGCTCAATCCCGATGACACCCCACCGCTGATCGCGCCCAGCGCCACGCCCTTCCAGCTGAAGGAATCCTGCGCACCGATCGCAATGCCGGCCGCTTGGCTCGCAATGCTTCCTGCGATACCGCCCACCACGCCCGCAGCCACATTGGCGATCGTTCCCGCAGTCGCAATTTCAGCGGCGGTCATGGTGCCCGCATTGGCCATGATGGATTCGACCAACAAGTCGGAAGTAGCACCCTCAGTGATGATCGTCACGACCACTGCCACCACGATCATGATGACCTGGCCCAGTCCTCCACACCCCTCTTTCCCATTGCCCTCAGGCACAGCCATCAAGCTTGGGTTCGTATCCCCGATGATCCGACTCGGGTCATAGGGCTTGAAGGTGTTGGCGTTGTTCGCATTACCCAGACGCGCGGGCACGATCAGCACCTGGCCCGGCTCCAGTTCGCTGCCGCTGGCCACACCATTGGCATCCGCGATCAGGTACCAGAGGCCCGCGTCCCCATACACGTTCTTGGCAATCGCCTGCAGCGTATCGCCCGCGCGCACCACGTAGCTGCCCGGTGCGGAGGCCGGATGGGCGCCATCGATAGGCTGGTAGCCGAAGCCGAAGTCGGCCGTCTGGGCGAAGCTGTGCGGGGACTGCGGCGGATTCACCAGCACCTTATCGTTCAACGACTCACCGTAGCGCCCGAGCACCTCGCCGTTGACCACCAGCTGGCGCTGCGCCTCCCCGCCCAGCAGATAACGCGAATACAGCGCCGTCCCGTTGGCATCGTTCACGAAGATGCGACTGTTCTTGCCCAGCAGCAGCGTGTTGTCATCGGACACGCCGCTGAGCTGCCCGTTGGCATCGAACAGGTAGGACGTGGTCCCCTTGGAGAGCGGCCCGGGCACGCCGGTGCCCACCACCCGGTTCGACACCGTGGTCGACTCCGTGCGATAACCCTCGGCGCGCACCACCTGATTGCTCACGTAGGTGAAGCTCGTACTGCCAGGCGTGAGATTGCCGCTCAGGTAGCCCAGCAGGTTGCCCGCCTTGTCATAGCCGATGGTCAGGCCCTCGCCCATGCCCAGGCCATCGAGGTTGTGGGTGGCGTTGTCGTAGATCGTGCTGTCGGTGAGCGTGCCGTACTCGTACCGGTTCTGCCCCGTCAGCTGGCCGTTGGCGTTGTAGGTATTGATGCGCCCGTCGATGGCCCCGCCCGCCATCGCAAAGTACGGTGCCATGTTGGCCGCCTTGTGCGCCGCGATGTACGCATCCGGCAACACCGGGCTGTCCTCCGCCGGCAACGCCGGGTTGGGGGTGATGATCCCGCTGGCCACCACGCGGCTGGCGCCGTCGTACAGCCGCGCATCGACCTGCATCCCGTCGCGCGTGACGCTGGTCAGGCGGTTCATTCCGTCGTAGCCGTAGGTCTCTGTGGTCTCGCCTCCGGCACTCACCCACTGACCGTCGGGCTGCTGGACCAGGTGCGTCCCCACGCTGGTGTCGCTCGTGCGGTTGCCGTTGTGGTCATAGGCCACCCGGTGGCCGTTGGCGTTCAGCACGCTGCCCTCGGCATTGGCCGCATCCACCACCGTCTGGCGGTTCATGGCGTCGTACTGGTAGAAGCTCTCCGCGGGCGGCACGGCCGCATTGGCCTCGTTCAGATGGGTGCTGATGTGGGTGCGGTTGCCCACCTTGTCGTAGTCGATGTGGATGTACGCCCGCGTATCGGCCACCCAGCGCAGGCGGCCCAGCGCGTCGTAGGCCATGTGGTTGTCCTGGTAGGTGACGCCGCCCTGCACGGTGGTCTCGCGGATGCGCCGGCCCGACAGGTCGTAGCGGTAGCTGGTTTCCTTGCCTTGGGCGTTGTCGGTGATGCCCACCAGTTGGCCCGCCGCGTCGTAGCGGTAGACCAGATTCTGCGGCAAGTTTGGCGCGCCGCCCGCTGCCACGGGGAAGTTCGAAGTGCGCCCACTGCGCTGGAGTGTCAGCTGGCGCGCGTT
This sequence comes from Variovorax sp. P4_B10, assembly GCF_056402375.1. Classification (NCBI taxonomy): domain Bacteria; kingdom Pseudomonadati; phylum Pseudomonadota; class Betaproteobacteria; order Burkholderiales; family Comamonadaceae; genus Variovorax; species Variovorax sp. P4_B10. The sequence continues at coordinate 13,189 of NZ_JBFUHN010000098.1, forward strand.
GTCGTAGCCATAGACGTAGTTGGCGCCGCCAATGTCGCTGTGGCCCTGGAGCTGGCCGAAGTAGTCGTACCGCCAGGTCGCCAGTGCGCCGTTGCCATCGACCTCGAGAATCTTGTGGTTGCGCGCATCGTAGGCCGCCAGCGTTACTTCGCCGCCGGCCTGGGTGGTGTTGATGAGATTGCCACGCAGGTCGTAGGCATAGCGGATGGTTGCGCCATTGCCGTTGGTCTGGCTGAGCTTGCGACCCGCCTGGTCCCAGGCGTTGGTCTCCTCGATCTGGCGGGTGCCCTCGGGCACGACGATCAGCGACGCGCCCTGATAGACCCGAACAGCTTCGTGCCGGGTCTTGAGCAGCCGGTCGAGCTTGTCGTTGACGAACCAGGTGCCCTTGCCCATCGCGTCGATGGTGCGCACCTTGTTGCCGAAGGCATCGTAGGCGTGGTTGATGACGCCGCCGTCGGCGTGCAGCTCCTGCACGAGGTTGCCGCCCGCGTCCCACACCTGGCCGTTGATGCGGTCGTTGACGTGGTCGTTGACGTTGCGCACGGCCACCTGGTGGCCCATCTGGTCGTAGTAGATCTGGGTGACGACGGCGTTGGCGTTGACGATGTTGCCGTTGGCGTCCGCGCCGGCGTTGCCGTCGGCGTCGGTCTGCACCTGGCGGATCAGCTGGTTGTTGGCGTTGTAGCTGTAGGTGGTCTTCCAGGCCGTGGAGCGGGGATCGGTGATGCTCACCACATTGCCCCAGCGGTCCACGTTCTGGATCACGGTGGGGCGCTTGTAGCCGTCCGTGCCGTTAAGGCCGACCGTCTGATTGAGCTGGCGGCCACCGACGAACGGGTCGGGCATGCTGATGGGGTAAGGCCCGCGGTCGGTGGCAGACCAGCCGTACTGCGGCGGCGTGGTCGAGGTGTCGGTGATGGTGCCTGCCAGGTAGAAGTGGTCGCCGACCGTGGGATTGAACATGCGCACCAGCGGCGTGTCGAGGCTCCCTCCCTGGGCCTGCCCGACATAGCCGATCACCCCCCTGGACGTGGCGCCGTAGTTCTGCACCAGGTTTTCGACCTCAGCCGAGTCGGTGGTCATGACGTAGTAGGCAGAGAAGGACTGCAGCTCCTGCGGCCAGTAGGCCGGCAGGCGCAACTGGACCTGGAACAGCGGCACCGTGCCCGCGATCTGGGTGCTGGCGATATAACCCGTTTCGCTTTCGGACACCCAGACGCCCGAAGCCAGCAACGCATCGCGCTCGACCAGGGAGGTCGTGTAGAAGTGAAGTGGCCCGAAGAGATTGGTCTTCACCCTGTACACCGGCGTGCTGCCCTCGAAGGAGGTCGCGGAGATGAAGCCGGCGGTACCGTCCGCCTGCCATCCTCCCTCCGCGGCGCTGGCGATCTCAGGGTTGGGCTGGGTCGTCGTCACAGGCACGCCCGCCACCTTGTTGATGGTCCCGGTGGCGTGGGCATAGGGGCCCGCATCGCCAGGATGCTGCCACAGCAGTTCGTACTCGTAGGCGCCCGCCCCCAGGCCCGCGAGATTGACGACGCTGTGCGCGTCGCCCTCGGGATGGGCAATGGCCTGCGCCACCCACGCATCGCTGGAGCCGGCAATGCGCATGCGGATGATCTGGATATCGCTCGAGGCGGGCCCTTGCCACTCGAGGGTCTGCGGCCCCGGGTTCACGCCAATGGGCGCGGTGATGGTGGCCAGTGGCCGCGGGGTGACGTTCAGGTTGCCCGTGGCGGTGAGCTGCTCGGCCTGGCCCGGCAGGCCCGTGTAGACCTGATACTCGTAGTTGACCCAGGGCGCAAGGCCGGCGGCGTCATAGCGCAGGCTGTCGCCGAAGTTGACGAGCGGTGCATTGAACCAGCCGCTGTCGCCGGGGCTGCCGACCACACGCACCTGCATGCGCACCGAGGCCCCGGGCGCCGGCCCCACGGCCGAGCCCGGGGCCGCGATGTGCACGGCCTGCCCGGCATCGCCCGCACCGTTGCTGTCGATCAGGACCTGCCAGTTGCCGAACTGGTCCTTCTTGGAAACGGTGACGTGGGTGATGCGCTGGATGCCGCCTTGGGCCGCCTGCCGGTCGGCGTCGGTCTCGGCCCAGTTGAGCGTGACGCCGTTGAGGCCCGTGGCCGCATCGAAGTACTGGGTGTGATCGCGCACGGCCCCTTCGCCGCCATTGCCGTCCTTGGTGGCGTAGTTCAGAACGACCTTGATCTCACCGCTGCCGAGGTCGGCGAGGTAGCCGGGCCAACCGAGGGTGACGCTGTTGATGCCGTTCCAAGCCACGGGATTGCCGAACTGGTCGTTGCCGGGACCGCTGCTGCCGGCGATGCCGGTGGCGAGCGTGCCGGTGTGCGCTGCGACGCCGCCCTGGGTTTCGCGGCGCTCGGCCAGGGAAGTGCTCAGCACGCGCCCCAGCAGGTCGTAGGTGGTGTCGGTGCGGCGCACGTCGGCCAGCTGACTGGCCTGACCCGCGCTGCCGACATCGGTGCGCAGGTTGAGGTTGCCGCGGCCGGTGCCCGCGCTGCGGATCTCGGCGGTCTGGTGGCCTTGCAGGTCGTACAGCGCGACCTTGTCGATGCCGTCGCCCGCGTTGGTGCGCCACAGGCGCCCGGCGTTGTCGTAGTCGAAGTATTCGCCAGCCTGTGTGCCGACGCTCTTGGCCACGAGTTCGCCGAAGGCGTTGTACTGCATGGCGGTATCGACCACGGTGCCGGAGACCCCTGCCTGCCCGACGCCACCACCGAGCGTCGCCTGGCCGTTGGCCTGCTCCGGAGGGCCTTGCCACTTGAGGACCCAGTTGCCTGCGCCGTCCTGCTGGAAGATGCGCAGCGCCGTGAGGGTCTTGATGCTCTCGTTGGGCTTGATCGTCACGCCATTGGCAGCGGTGCCCGCCGCGATCTCCTGGCTGGAATAGGTGGTCGAATGGTCGGCGGTCGGGGTTGCGCCCTCGCCGTTCGAATCGGGCGAGCTGAAGATGTCCCAGCCCGGCTCGCCGTAGGCGATGTAGTCGAACTCGACGCGCACCATGCCACCCTGGACGGCAATGACGTTGGCCGCTTGCACGTTCACGCTGCCGTTGGCCTCCGGCCTCTGGGTCACCGGGATGTAGGGAAGCTGGTCGGTCGGCGTGCCGGCCGTGGCGCTGGCCTTGGGGTTGGCCGTGTAGATGCCGCTGGCGCCGCCATCGGTGTAGATGGCGTTGTCGCTGGCGGTGCCCGGATCGAACACATGGGTCTGGCGGCCCAGTGCGTCGTACTGATAGGCACGAAACAGGGTGCGCGTGGTGCCGGCGTTGTCGGTGACGCCCTGCCACTCCTTGGCGATCAGGCCCTGGCTGTTGTAGGAGCTGTAGTGGTTGACGCCCATGGCGTCGGTGCTTTGCACCGTGTGGCCCAACGCGTCGTACTGGGCGAAGCTGGTGCGGTCGGTGCTCGCAAAAAGATCGGCATCTCGCACAGGGTCGGGGGCCGTCTTGACGGTGGCGGGCAGGTAGCGGTGCTCCTCGGCCAGGATCATCGTCAGGTCGCTGGGATCGACATAGGGCCGAACCGGCCGCATGAAAACTTGAAGCCGTGTATCCATCGCACCGGCAGATGTCGTACCTGTGTGCCCGAGAACCCGCGGGTTGCCATCGGCGTCAAGCTCCTGGGTCCAACCCAGCCCCTGCAATCGCACGATCTCGTTGGGATCGGAAACGATCTGGGTGAACTCAACTCCGGACTTCTGCCGCATTCGATAGAGCGGCAGCGTGCCAGGCGCCGGGGCGCCACCCACATATCCGATAGGCCCCTCATCGGTCCACAAGGTCACGCCATTCATTGGGACCATGTGGGCTGCAATCTCGTCTGCAGTGACGTACTTGTAGAGATTCTCGAGACCGGGCTGTGTTGCGTGCAACTGATGAATTGCGACGCTGCCTGCAAAGGGGGTGACAGAGACATAGCCTGCAGGACCAATGTCCTGCCATCCCGTATCCGTCAGACCCTTGATCTGCGGATTGGTCACGGGCACATAGGCCGGCATCGCATTCGGGCTCAGCGGCGCGCCATTGGCATCCGCCCCGTTGACATACTCGGTCTTGAGCACGACGTTGCCGTGCGCGTCGCGGCGGAAGACCGTGAGCGGCGCGATGGCCGCACCGCTGACGGTGCTGGTGCGGGTGGGCTCGGCCACCGCGGTGACGCGGCCCAGGGCGTCGTAGTAGCTGTAGGTGGTGGCTCCCTTGGCGTCGGTGGTGCTGGTGAGGTTGCCCACGGCGTCATAGCCGTAGTTGGTGGTCAGATCCCCACGCGTGCTGGTGCCATTCGACGCCGCGCTGTACTCGACGTTGCGCCGGATCTCGCTGGTCTTGCGGTTGTTGCGGTCGTAGACGGTGTCCACGCGCCGGTCGTTGTTCGCGTCCACGGTGGGCGTGGGTGGGGTGTCGCCCGCATTGACCGCGCCGGTCCAGCCCGCGAGGTTGCTGGTGCCGGCCCAGCTCACGGCCTTCGCATATTCGATGCGCATGACGGCATTGCCCGCCGCATCGAATTCCTGGGTGGTGAGGTAGCCCAGCGCGTCGACGCTGGCGATTTGCTGGCCGCGACGGTCGTAGAAATTGGTGCTCAAGGCCCAGGTGTTGGCACTCTTCTGCTGTGCCACCTGGGTGAGTTCGCCGAAGGTGTTGTAGGTGTTGCGGGTGGTCTTGCCGCCCTCCATGTACTGCGCACCCACCGCCAGGCTGCTGTCGTAGACGCTGGCCGTGGACTCCTTGACCTGGATGGCGCGGCCCAGGCGGTCGTAGTCGGTGAGGATCGTGCGGTTGTTGGGGTCCTGGGCATTGACGTTGCCTTGCACCTGCGCCGTGCTCAGGCTGATGGGCTGGCCAGCGGCCAGGCCGGTGCTTACGCTGTAGCGCGTGAGCTTGATCGCGTCGCCGAAGATGTTGCGCTGGTAGCCGGTGGCGAACCCGAGTGCGTCCACCTCGTAGGTCACGTGGCCGACGAGGTCGTAGGTCTTGTAGCTGCGGTTGCCGCCGATGTCGCGGTTGGCAATGGCATTGCCCAGGGCGTCGTAGGTGGTTTCGGTGTAGAGAGTCTGAGCGGTGTCGTGGCGGCTGTGCAGGCCATCGACGCCGAGAGTGTCGTCGGAGGGCTGGTAGACGCTCACCGGCGGGAAGGTGACCCGGATCTGGCGTCCGACCTGGTCGTACGCGTAGGTGGTGGTGCGATGCTCGGGTCGCCCCGCCCCTTCCGTGCGGCTGCGCAGGTTGCCGAAGCTGTCGTAGGTCAGCACCGTGATGACGTTGCCGACGCCGCTGGAGCCGGCGTCGACCTGCAAGCGACCGTCAGCACCGGGGGTGACGGCGGTGAGCTCGACCTGCGGAGAGATCTCCCGCAGCAGGCGGCCGCCGAGGTCGTATTCGTAGTGCCACACCGAGCCCTTCGCATTGGTGTAGCCGGTCTTGTTGTCCAGCGCGTCATAAGTCCACGACTCGGTGAAGCCCATGGCGTCGATGCTCGAGACAACGCGGCCCGCGGCATCGTGCTGGAAGCTCTTGCTGCGGTCCTCGAGGGCGCTGATGACGATGGCTTGCGCGATGGCGGCGGCCGTGTTGGCGGTGCCCGCCGGGATGGACAGCGCGTACTGCGTGGTGCCGCTCATCTGGCCGAGGCCTTCGTAGTCGGTCTTGCTGACGAAGCCCCGGGGATCGACGGCGTAGATTTTTTGCCCGCCCGCATTGAAGACCTGGAGCGAGATGCGGTCGTTGACGTCGTCGACGGTAGTGCGCGCACGGATGTCGCTCACGCTGGCGGTGGTGCTCAGGCCGGCGACATTGATCGCCTGCGCATACCGGCGGGTCTGGATTTGCTGGCCGAGGCCGTCGTAGATGGATTCGGTCGTGCCGCCCTGGGCATCGACAGCGAAGACCTGGCGGTTGGCCTGGTCGTAGGCGAAGCGCTGGATGCGGTCGGCGCCGACGTTGGTCAAGACAGCACTCTGCAGAGCAGCATCGATGTAGCTCGTGGTGGCCCCAGGGGCCACGACAAAACTGGCGTAGCTGACTTGCTGGGTGATGTTGCCAAACGCGTCGTAGACCGCTCGTGTGACACCGCCCARSGCATCGACCGYGAARGTGCGACGGCCCGCGCCGTCGTGCGCGAAGACCGTGATGCGGTCARCCCCGGCGGCGGCAGTGACCCTYGCGGCGATGTCGGCCTGGCTATAGACCGCATAGGGACTGTCCARCGTGATTCGGTTGGCATACTGGACTTCGCGCACGCGCTGACCRGTGCCGTCGTAGGCRAAGCCAGTCACGGCCTTGGTGCCATCGACCTGCCAGGCCAGCCGCCCGGCCGCGTCGTAGGCCATGTAGGTGGTCTGGTCCTCCACCATGAACGTGACGCTGCCCCACAGCGCCGCATGRGTGCGCRGCACCTGGCTCATCATCGGCGCGGCATGCCGGGTGTGGCGAATGACGTTGCCGTTGCCGTCGTAGCCCCAGCTTTCCACGGCGCTCAGGTCGCTCTCGCCGCTCACGTAYTCGGAGCTGGAGATGGCGTCGAGCCGGAAGGTGCGGCGGTTGGCGCCGTCGTAGGCCCACTCCGTGATGCGRTCGGCCGCGCTGGGACTCGCGCTGGCAGGATCGGCCCCTTCGGCAACGGGGCTGGCGTACTGCCGCAGGCGCGTGACGTTGCCGTTGGCGTCGTACTCGGTCTTGCTGACGGCGCCGATGCCGTCCACGCTCCAGGTCAGCCGGTTGGCCGCGTCGTAGACATTGCGCACRCGCTGGTCGTGTGCATCGTCGGCCACCGGKGYMGGTGCSGTGYGGCCGTCCCARGCGGCRAGMKCMGYTGCMGTGAGGGGCGTKGCRTAGCTGCGTTTGGCGACGACGTTGCCGTCGGCATCGTAGGTGCGCTGGGTGGCATTGCCCAGCGCATCGACGCTCCAGRTGGCGCGGYTGGCCGTGTCGTAGACGGTGCGGATGCGCTGGTCGCGGGTTGCATCGGCGATGACGGGAGGCGCGGATKKGCCGTYCCAGSYGCYGAACGCCGCACCGCTCAATGCATTGGCGTAGGCCAGGGCCTCGGTGATGTTGCCGTTGGCATCGAAGATGTTGTGCCGCACATTGCCCGCGCCATCGACCTTCCACACGACCCGSTTGAGCGCGTCGTAGACGGTGCGCACGCGCTCGTCGCGCGTCGCGTCCGCCGTGACAGGCGGATCACTGGCGATGTTCCAGCCCGCCAGGTTGATGCGATTGGCATAGGCGCGCGTCTCGATGACRTTGTTGGCCTTGTCGTASGTGTATYCGACGACRGCGCCGGTGCCGTCCRCGCTGAAGCGCAGGCGGCCGTCGCGGTCGTAGCGGCGGCTCTCGGTGACGTCRGAGCCRGCGCTGACCACCACCTTGGGCTGGATCTGCGCTACGGTCGGGGCATTGCTCAAGCCCGTGACATCGACGGGCACCGCATACGAGGTGCGGCGGACCACCCGCCCTTCGACGTCGTAATCCTGCTTCGAGAGGTTGCCCAGCGCATCAAGCGCGAAGACAAGGCGGTTGTCGGCGTCGTAGGCGTAGCGCGTGGCGTTGCCGTTGGCGTCGATGGAACGCGTGAGGTTGTTGGCCGCGTCGTATTCGTAGCTGCGCGTGAGGTTCAGGCCTGCGGGGTCGATCTGTTCCTTGATGCGCCGGCCGGCGCCGTCGTAGGTGTACGCAGTGACGTTGCCGTTCGGGGCGGCGACCGTGAGCACCTGGCCCGTGGTGTCGTGGGTGTAGCTGGTGGTGAGGTGCAGGCCTGTGGGATCGACCACTTGGCGCACAGTCTGGCCCGCGAGATCGAACTCGGTGGTCGTCACCGTCCCACGGGGATCGGTGACGCTGACAGCCTGGCCTTTGGCGTCGTAGCCGTAGGTCGTGACGAAGTTCAACCCGGTGGGGTCGAGCGTGCGGGTCAGCAGACGGTTGGTCGCGTCGTAGGTGTAGGTGGTGACGACACCGCTGGCATCGGTGCTGGTGAGTTGGAGGCCGGTCTTGTCGTAGGTGGCGCCGGTGGCGACGGTCGTGGTGGCATCCAGTGCGGCAGATGTCTGCAGCAGGTTGCCGCTCTTGTCGTAGCTGTAGCTGGTGGCGTTGCCGCGGCCGTCGGTCACGCTCTGGGTCTGGCCCTGGCGGGTGTGCACGGTGGTCAGGGCCACGCCCTCGGGCGTGGTCACCGCGACGCTGCGGTTGGCGAGGTTGTAGCTGTAGCTGGTGGTGTTGAACAGCGCATCGC
>NZ_JBFUHN010000099.1:0-20994 GCF_056402375.1 Variovorax sp. P4_B10
GAACTACTACAACCAGCAGCGCTATCCGCGCGGCARCGGTTACTACCCGAGCAATGGGCCGAACTACTGATCGGCTGACCACGTAAAGAAGCGCGCCAACGGCGCGCTTCTTTTTGCGGGTCTGGCCGGATGAAACGATCAGGCTTGCGGCGCCTGCGCGGCCTCGCGCGCCTTCTCGGCCTTCGAAGCGCGCCAGGCGCCGAAGATCGCCAGCAGGCCCGGCACGAAGATCAGCGCCCAGATGATCTTGTCCAGGTGCTGGCGAACGAACGGCAAATTGCCGAAGAAGTAACCCGCGGTTGCAATGCCCAGCACCCAGATCAGCCCGCCCACCACGTTGAACATGGTGAACTTGGCGCGGCTCATTTCCGCAACGCCGGCCACGAACGGCGCGAAGGTGCGAATGAACGGCATGAAACGCGCAAGAATGATCGTGATGCCGCCGTAGCGCTCGTAGAAACTGTGGGCCTGGTCGAAGGCCTTGCGGTTGAAGAAGCGCGAGTTCTCCCACTGGAACACCTTCGGTCCGAAAAAACGGCCGATCGAATAGTTGCACTGGTCGCCCAGGATGGCCGCGGCAATCAGGATCGCGCAGGCCAGCGGAAAGCTCATGAGCCCCACGCCGCACAGCGCGCCGACGATGAAGAGCAGCGAGTCCCCGGGCAGGAACGGCATCACCACCGCACCGGTTTCGACAAAGACGATCAGGAAGAGCAGCGCATAGACCCAGGGGCCATAGGCGATGACAAAGGCCTCGAGGTGTTTGTCGACATGCAGGATGAAGTCGACGAGATAGCTGATGATTTCCATGGCCGCGGATTATCCTTGTTGACGTCCCCCGTCCTTTTCGAATTACCCCATGATTCAAATACGTGCAGCCCTCGCTGCGGACTGGCCCGCCATCTGGTCCGTCCTCGAACCGACCTTTCGCCGCGGCGACACCTACACCTTCGCCACCGATGTGACCGAAGACGAGGCACGCCATTTCTGGACGAAGGTGCCCACCGCCACCTTCATTGCGTGCGACGCGCAGGGCGCGGTACTCGGCACCTACGTCATCAAGCCCAACCAGCCGGGCCAGGGCTCGCATGTGAGCAACTGCGGCTACGTGGTGTCCGAGGCCGCACGCGGCCTGGGCGTGGCCTCGGCGCTGTGCGAACACTCGCAGCAGCAGGCGCTGCGCATGGGTTTTCTCGCGATGCAGTTCAACTTCGTCGTGTCCACCAACGAACGCGCGGTGCGGCTCTGGCAAAGGATGGGCTTCGCCATCGTCGGCACGCTGCCCGGCGCGTTCAGGCATCCGCAGCATGGTTTCGTGGACGCCTTTGTCATGTACAAGCAGTTGCAAAATTCCGTGAGCACCGGCACAACATGAAGAAGATCGATCCTCGGCTCCTGCAGGCCTTCGTGGCCGTCGCGCGCGAGGGCTCGGTCTCGCGTGGCGCGCAGCGCCTGTTTCTCACGCAGCCGGCGGTGAGCCTGCAGCTCAAGGAGCTCGGCGCGCTGGTTGAGCTGGAGTTGTTCCAGCGCACGCCCACGGGCCTCCTGCTCACACGCGACGGCGCGGCGCTGCTGAACCATGCGGAGCACGCACTCGAAGGCCTGAACGATTTCGCGGTGGCCGCGGACCGGCTCAAAGGCGGCGTGCGCGGGTCGCTGCGCATCGGCACCATCCTCGATCCGGAGTTCACGCGGCTCAGCCCGCTCCTGAAAGAGCTGGTCACGCTCGCGCCCGAACTGGAGACCGAGCTGCACCACGGCACCAGCGGCGAAGTGCTCGCCAAGCTCCTGAACAAGGAACTGGACATCGGCTTCTACCTGGGCGACCCCGATGCGAGCGACCTGCCGCAGGCCAGCTCGGCCGCACGGCGCACCGACGGCAAGACCTTTCACTCCGAGGTGCTGACCCGCTTCGCCTACCAGGTGATCGGCCCGAGCGGCTGGGCGCCGCAGGTGCTGGGGCGCGAATGGCCCGACCTGGCCTGCTTGCCGTGGGTGCTCGCGCCGCCGACCTCCTCGCATTCGCGCCTGCTGGCGCCCGTGCTGCAGGCGCACCGGCTGGTGCTGAAGAAGGCGGCGCAGGCCGACCAGGAAACCTCGATGCTCGCGCTGGTGCGCGCGGGCGTGGGAATTTCGCTGGCGCGCGACGCCGTGGCATTGCGCGCCAGCCAGCGCGACGGGCTGGTGATCGCCGACCGGGTGAGCATCGACTGCGACCTGCGCTTCGTCTGCCTCGCCGGGGCGCTCAAGCGCCCGGAAATGGCCTGCGCCTGGCAGGCCCTGTCGCGCGCATGGCGGCGCGCGTTCTGAGCGACTAGGTCCGGCGCTGCGCCATCGCGCTGAGCGCGGCATCCGGCCGCGCCGCACTGCGCACCGGCGCGGCCGCGACCTTGCGCCAGCGCTTGGGCATGCAGGCCAGCATCAGCGCTGCGAGCAATGCTGCGCTTCCCAGCGTGTACAGCCCGGCCGCGGAGCCTCCGTGGTGCTGCTCCACATAGGTCCTGAGGCTCGGCGCCACGAAGCCGCCGAGGTTGCCGATGGAGTTCACCAGCGCGATGCCCGTGGCAATGCCCAGCCCCGAGAGCCGCTCCGACAGGAAGGCATAGAAGATCGGCGTGCCCGACAGGTAGGTCGATGCACCGATCGACAGCACCGCGATCGCGAAGATCGGCGAGCCGTGCGCCGACAGGCAAACGCACACGCCGAAGATCGCGTACAGCGTTGCCACGGTGATGCGCCGCTGCTCATGGTGGCGGTCCGACCAGCGCGTGACGAAGTACACCGCGAACAGCGCCAGCACCCACGGAATGCTGGTGACGAAGCCCACCATGAGCCCGATCTTCTGGCCGAGGATCTGCGCCACCTGGCTCGGCAGGTAGAAGATCAGGCCGTAGGCCGCGATCTGCACGATGAAGAAATTCACCGCGAAGAACATCACCTTCGGATTGCGCAGCGTCTGCATCACCGTGTGCGGGCTGTCGACCGATTTCTCGGCCGCCTCCTGGTCGAGCACCACCTGCAGCGCGTTCTGCTGGGGCCGCGTGAGCCACGGGGCGGCATGCGGCCGGTCGACGATCACGAAGAACGCGACGATGCCCACCACCATCGCCATCGCGCCCTCGATCAGGAACATCCACTCCCATCCCTTCAGGCCGCCGATGCCGTGCATGTCGAGCAGCGCACCGGAGATCGGGCCGCCGACGACCAGCGCGCCCGCGAAGCCGAACAGCAGGATGCCGTTGGCCTGCGCCCGCACCTTTGCGGGAAACCAGTAGGTCAGCGTGAGCAGCACGCCCGGGTAGAAGCCCGCCTCCGCGATGCCCAGCAGGAAGCGCAGCACGTAGAACGACATCTCGCTGGTGGCGAACATCATGGCCGACGCCACGAGCCCCCAGGTCACCATGATCCGGCACAGCCAGATGCGCGGGCCGACGCGCGAGAGGATCACGTTGCTCGGCACCTCGAAGATCGCGTAGCTCACGAAGAAGATGCCCGCGCCGAGCGCAAAGGCGCTGTTGCTGATGCCGGTGTCGACCTGCAGCGCGCTCTTCGCGAAGCCGACGTTGACCCGGTCCAGGATCGACATGATGTACATGAGGATCAGCATTGGAAGAAGGCGCCAGCGCGCCTTGCGGATCGCGCCACTCACCAGGTCGCTGTACGGGCTCGTTGTCATTGTTGTTGTCTCCGGATGGTTGTTGTGTCTGTGCGGATAGGCCGGGCGGTCAGCCGCGCGCGACGGCGCCATGAACGGGGTTCGTGACCGCGCCCAGCCCGTCGATCTCGACCGTCACCACGTCGCCGCGCTTCAGGAAGCGCGGCGGCTCGAGCCCAAGGCCCACGCCTGCGGGTGTGCCGGTCAGGATCAGGTCGCCGGGCTCCAGCGTCATCGCACGCGACAGGTAGGCGACGAGGAACGCGACCGAAAAAATCATCTCGCGCGTGTTCGACGACTGCACCGCCTCCCCGTTGAYGCGGCAGCGGATGCCGAGTGACTGCACGTCGGCGATCTCGTCGCGCGTGACCAGCGTGGGCGCCAGCGGGCAGAAGCCGTCGAGCGACTTGCCGCGCACCCACTGCGCTTCGCCCAGCTGCACGTCGCGCGCGCTCACGTCGTTGGCCGCGACATAGCCGAAGACGTGCGAGAGGGCATCGGCTTCGCGCACCCCGCGCGCGCGGCGGCCGATGACGACGCCGAGCTCGGCCTCCCAGTCGACCTTCTCGGTGAAGCCCTCGGGCCAGGTGATCGGGTCGCCGTGCGCGGCCAGCGTGTTGCCGAACTTCGCGAAAATGACCGGCTTCTCGGGAATGGCAAGACCGGTCTCGATGCAGTGGTCGCGGTAGTTCGCGCCCACGCAGACGATGTTGCGCGGAACGAGCGGGGCCACGGGCTCCACGCTTGCGAGCGGCACGGCCGCGCCGTCATCGCGCCAGGCCGCGCCTTCCACGATCGCCTGCAGGCTCGGCGCATCGACCGGTTGCAGCGCGCCCTCCTTCACATAGCCCACGCGCAGGCCGTCCTGCGTTCGAACAGTCATCCACTTCATTACTCGACTCCGATGGTTGAAAAAATCTGGCCCTGTTGCGTCAGTGGTTGCGGCGCGGGATGCCCGCGGTCTGCGCGACGCGCTGGTACTTGGTGGCGGGCTTGAGCACCATCCCTTCCGAGAGGGTGTCCACCATGGCGCGCTGGATTTCCTGCCAGGGCGTCTGGCTCGCGGGAATCGGATAGCCGCCGCTCGCCTCGAGCGCACGCCCACGCGCCTGCAGCACCTCGTCGCTCACGAGCATGTTCACGGTGCGGTGCTTGAGATCGACCCGCACCGCGTCGCCGGTCTGCAGCAGCGCGAGGCCCGCGCCCGCGGCCGCCTCGGGCGAGGCGTTCAGGATCGAGGGCGACCCCGAGGTGCCCGACTGCCGCCCGTCGCCGATGCACGGCAGCGCCGACACGCCGCTCTTGAGCAGGTGCGCGGGCGCCCGCATGTTGACCACCTCGGACGAGCCCGGATGCCCGATGGGACCGACGCCGCGCATGAACAGGATGCAGCGCGCGTCGATGTCGAGCGACGGGTCCTCGATGCGGCGCTCGAAATCCTCGGGCCCGTCGAAGACGATGGCGCGTCCGACGAAGGCATCGGGGTCGCCCGGCGTGCTGAGGTAGCGCGCCCTGAACTCGTCGGAGATCACGCTGGTCTTCATGATCGCGCTGTCGAACAGGTTGCCCGACATGACGAGGAAGCCGGCGTTCTCCTTCAGCGCATTCCCGAAGGAGCGGATCACGTCGGCATCTTTCACCGGCGCGTCGGCGCAGTTGACGGCCAGGGTCTTGCCGTTGACGGTGAGCGCGTCTTCGCGGATGAGGCCGTGGCGATGCAGTTCCGCCACCACGGCCGGCACGCCGCCCGCCCGGTAGAACTCTTCGCCCAGGTACTTGCCGGCGGGCTGCATGTCGAGGATGAGCGGCACCTCGAGCCCGACCGTCTCCCAGTCCTGCACGCTCAGCTCAACGCCCGCGTGCTTCGCAACGGCGACCAGGTGGATCGGCGCATTGGTCGAGCCGCCGATGGCCGAGTTGACGACGATCGCGTTCTCGAAGGCCGAGCGCGTGAGGATGTCCGAKGGCTTCAGGTCCTCGCGCACCATCTCGACGATGCGGCGCCCCGTCTCGTAGGCTATCTGCCCGCGCTCGCGGTAGGGCGCCGGAATGGCGGCGCAGCCGGGCAGGCTCATGCCCAGGGCCTCGGCCAGCGCGTTCATCGTGGAGGCCGTGCCCATCACGTTGCAATGGCCGGCAGAGGGCACCGTGGAGGCGACCAGGTCGATGTAGCCGGGAAAGTCGATGCTGCCCTTGGCGAACAGCTCGCGCGCCTTGAACAGCGTGGTGCCGGTGCCGGTGCGCTGCCCCTCATGCCAGCCGTTGAGCATCGGCCCGCCCGACAGGATGATCGCGGGGATGTTGGCGGTGGCCGCGGCCATGAGCGCGGCGGGCGTGGTCTTGTCGCAGCCGGTGGTGAGCACAACGCCGTCGATCGGATAGCCCGTGAGGATCTCCACCAGCCCCAGGTACGCGAGGTTGCGGTCCAGCGCGGCGGTGGGGCGGCGGCCGTTCTCCTGGATCGGGTGCATCGGGAACTCCATCGCGATGCCGCCCATCTCGCGGATGCCGTCGCGCACGCGCTGCGCCAGTTCGCGGTGGTGGCGGTTGCAGGGCGTGAGGTCGGAGCCGCTCTGCGCGATGCCGATGATGGGTTTGCCGGACTGCAGTTCTTCGCGCGTGAGGCCGTAGTTCAGGTACCAGGCCAGGTGCAGGACCGAGAGTTCGCTGTGCTCGGGGTTGTTGAACCACGCGGCGGAGCGGAGGGGGCGGGTTGTTGTCATGGCGTCTCTGTTCAGTGGGGGTAAGCGGAAAGAGCGCGCGAGACGGCCCCTCGCGAGATGGCTTCGCCATCGCGATTCGTTCGGGTGTCTCCGGTGCGTTCTTGTGGTGCGGGCGCAAGCTTAGGCAAAGGCCTTCGCGGGCGCCAATGAGATCGGCTGAGGAACGGTATAAGCGCGCCAAATACACCGGGTGCCCCATGCAAGGCCGGGATTTGGGTCCCGCTTTTAGAATGCCCCGGTGAGCGCACTACCCTCCTCCATCCCCCCCACCCCACGCCGCCCCATCCGCGAGCTCCCCGACGAGCTGATCAGCCAGATCGCCGCCGGCGAAGTGGTCGAGCGGCCGGCTTCGGTGGTGCGCGAGCTGCTGGACAACGCCCTCGATGCAGGCGCGAGCCAGATCACGGTGCGGCTCGCCTCGGGCGGTGTGCGGCTGATCTCGGTCGAGGACGACGGCCTGGGCATTCCGCGCGAGGAACTCACGGTGGCGTTGCGCCGCCATGCGACCAGCAAGATCGCGAGCCTCAACGACCTCGAGACGGTCGGCACCATGGGCTTTCGCGGCGAGGCGCTCGCGGCGATCAATGCGATCGCCGAGCTCAGCATTCTTTCCCGCTTCACCGGCGCCGACAGCGCCTTTGCGCTCGACGGCCGCACCGGCGAGCTGCGGCCGGTGGCCCGCGCCGTCGGCACCACGGTCGAGGTGCGCGAGCTGTTCTTCGCGACGCCCGCGCGCCGCAAATTCCTGAAGACCGATGCCACCGAGCTGGCCCATTGCATCGAGGCCGTGCGCCGCCATGCACTGGCGCGGCCCGAGGTCGGCTTCTCGGTCTGGCACGACGGCAAGCTGGTCGAGCAGTGGCGCGCCGCCACCGCACGCGAGCAGCGGCTGGCCGACGCGCTGAGCGACGACTTCGTGGCGCAGAGCGTGGTCGTCGAGCATGTCGGCGGCGTGGTGCGCGTGGTCGGCCGTGCCGGCATCCCCGATGCGGCGCGTTCGCGCGGCGACCAGCAGTTCTTCTACGTCAATGGCCGCTTCGTGCGCGACAAGGTGTTGTCGCACGCGGTGCGCAGCGCCTACGAAGACGTGCTGCATGGCCAACGCCAGCCAATCTACGCGCTGTACCTCGAAATCGACCCCGCGCGGGTCGATGTGAACGTGCACCCGACCAAGATCGAGGTGCGCTTCCGCGATGGACGCGAGGTGCACCAGGCGGTGCGCCATGCCATCGAAGACGCGCTCGCAGCGCCGCGTGCCGGCGACGCCGTGGCACCGGCTGGCCCAGCCCAGCCCTTTTTCAAGGCAACTCCGCTGCCGGAGAGCGCAAGCTGGGCACAGCCAGCTATCAATTTCGTAGCGCGAGAGCGCGGCGCCGGCGATTTCGAGGCCATGTGGCCGCGGCGCACCGAAGAACTCGCGCACGTCCCGGACGCCACGCCGTCCCACTGGCCGCTGACCGGCGAGGCGCCATTGGCATTCCGGGCCCCCGTGGGGCTGCCCGCGAGCCCGGAAGACCCCGCGCCCGTTGCCACCAGCGAGGAAGCCTGGCCCCTGGGCCGTGCGCTGGCCCAGCTGCAAGGCATCTACATCCTGGCCGAGAACACCCAGGGCCTGGTGGTGGTCGACATGCACGCGGCCCACGAGCGCATCGTCTACGAGCGCCTCAAGACCCAGCTCGACGGCGCCGCCATCACGAGCCAGCCACTGCTGATCCCGGCCACCTTCGCGGCCACCCCGCAGGAAGTGGCCACGGCCGAGGCCTGCGCCGCGGTGCTGCCCACGCTGGGCCTCGAGATCACGCCCTTCTCGCCACGCACGCTCGCGGTGCGCGCCGTGCCCGGCACGCTGGCCGACGGCGACCCGGTCGAGCTGGCGCGCAGCGTTCTGGCCGAACTGGGGCAGCACGACGCCAGCACCGTGGTGCAGCGCGCCCAGAACGAATTGCTCTCCACCATGGCCTGCCATGGTGCCGTGCGGGCCAACCGCCGGCTCACCATCGACGAAATGAACGCACTGTTACGTCAGATGGAAGCCACCGAGCGTTCGGACCAGTGCAACCACGGCCGGCCCACCTGGCGCCAGCTGTCGATCCGAGAGCTCGACACGCTGTTCATGCGCGGTCGGTAGCCGAATCGACCCTTTTTTCAGGGTTTTCGAGGGTTTGGGAAGGTCATCCAAGGACCGGGCACGCACGTTGCATGGTCTCAGCAAAGCGCCGTTGAGCGCTGTTTCAGGGGGTTACCAGGGCGCAACGTCGGCGCGTCCCGGTGAAAGCGGATGAAACTTTCGGCCGGCATCGCTGTCCCTCAACCCCATGATGAAACGCTGGACCCTCCTCGCGTCTGTCTTTTCGCTGTGCGCCCTGCTGGCGGCCGGTTGCTCCACGCTCGACGCACAGCAGCGCGAATGGATCTTCCAGCCCAGCGACCGCAGCTGGGGTAACACGGCCACCATGACCGAAGGGATGCAGGACGTCTGGATCGACTTCCAGTCCTCCCTCTCCGGCGAACCCGCGCGCCTGCACGGCCTGTGGCTCGGCGGCGCCCCCGAAACCACCGACACGCCCGTGCTGCTGTACCTGCACGGCGCCCGCTACAACGTGGCCGGCTCGGCGCCGCGCATCCAGCGCATGCACGAACTGGGCTTTTCGGTGCTGGCCATCGACTACCGCGGCTTCGGCAAGAGCTCCAAGGGCCTGCCTTCGGAAGAATCGGCCCGCGAAGACGCCCGCGCCGCCTGGACCTGGCTCGCTGCACGCCATCCCCGGCAGCACCGCTACATCTTCGGCCACTCGCTCGGCGGCGCCATCGGCATCGACCTGGCCGCGCATGTGAACGACGAGAGCGGCACCATCGTCGAAAGCACCTTCACCTCGATCGCCGATGTGGTGAGCGGCTTCAAGTGGGGCTGGCTGCCTTTCGGCCCCTTCATCACCCAGCGCTTCGAGGCCATCAACACGGTCAAGGACATCGGCGCGCCGCTGCTGGTGGTGCATGGCACGGCCGACAGCCTGATCAACCCCACGCTGGGCCGCAAGCTCTACAACGCGGCCACCGTGCCCAAGCTGTTCGTGCTGGTCGAGGGTGGATCGCACCACAACACCAACTCGGTCGGCGAGACGCAGTACCGCGCGGCGCTGACGCAGCTGTTTCGCATGAAGCCCGACAGCATGATGGCGCACAACCAGCCCAAGCTGTCGCCGCCCGCGCCGACGCTGCCGCCCGCAATGGCGCCGCAGGACGTGCGCGGCGAGGCGCGCGCGAGCAGCGTGCCCGCGGCGATCTGAAGGTCCGCCGAGCCTGTCGAAGCGCCGCGCGAGGCTTCGACGAGCTCAGCCCGAACGGTGGTTCAAGCCAGATTGAAGGGCAACTGCCGCAAGGGCTTGCCCGTCAGCTGCGCGATGGCATTGGCGAACGCAGGCGCCAGCGGCGGCAGGCCGGGCTCCCCCATTCCCTTGGGCGCATCGGCGCTGGGCACGATGTGGACGTCGAACTCCGGCACCTGGGTGATGCGGGCCACGGTGAAGTCGCCGAAGTTGCCCTGCTGCACGACGCCGTCCTTCAACGTGATCGCGCTGCCGGCGAGGCACGTCGACAGCCCCATCACCGCCGCGCCCTGCACCTGCGCTTCCACGCTGCGCGGGTTGACGACCAGATTGCAGTGCACGCCGCTGGTCACGCGGTGCAGCACCGGCTGGCCGTCCTTGACCGAGGCCTCCACCACATAGGCCACCACCGACTCGAAGGACTCGTGCACGGCCACGCCCCAGGCACGGCCGTCCGCCAATTTCTTCTTGCCGTAGCCGCTCTTGTCCACGGCCAGTTGCAGCGCGGCGCGATGGCGCGGGTGCTTGTCGCCGAAGAGCTGCATGCGATAGGCCACCGGGTCCTGCTTGGTGCTGCGGGCGATCTCGTCGATCAGCGTCTCCATCACGAAGGCGGTGTGGGTGGAGCCCACGCTGCGCCACCACAGCACCGGCACGTTGACCTGTGGGTGGTGCACCGTCAGGCGCATCGGCACCGGGTACGGGTCGCGCATACCCTCCACCGCCGTGGCGTCGATGCCGTCCTTCACCATCATGCCGGCGAACACCGTGCCTGCGGTGATGGACTGGCCCACGATGACGTGGTCCCACGCGAGGATCTTGCCGCGCTCGTCGAAGCCGATGCGCGCTCGGTGCAGGTGCATGGGCCGGTAGTAGCCGCCCTTGATGTCGTCCTCGCGGCTCCACAGCAGGCGCACGGGTGCGTCGAGGCCTGCGGTGCGTGCGGCCTTGGCGATCTCACAGGCCTCGACCACGAAATCGCTCGAGCCCACGAAGCGCCGGCCGAAGCCGCCGCCCGCCATCTGCACGTTCACCTTCACCTTCGCGGGGTCGAGCTTCAGCGTGCGCGCCGCGGCCTGGCCGTCGAGGTCGGCGGACTGGGTGCCGACCCACAGCTCGGCGCGGCCGTCCGACAGCTTCACGGTGCAGTTCAGCGGCTCCATCGGCGCGTGCGCCAGGTAGGGGAACACGAACTCGGCCTCGAGCTTGCGCGGCGCATTGGCCAGCGGCGCCATGTCGGCGTCGAACTTGCGGTTGCCGGGGCGGCCGGCCAGCTCGCGGTACTGGGCCAGCTGTTTGTCGCTGTCCACCTTTTCCGCGGCGGCCGTGTCCCACTGCAGCTTCAGCGCATCGCGGCCCAGCTTGGCTGGCCAGTAGCCGTCGGCCACCACGGCCACGCCTTCGGCACCGCGGTCCAGCGGAATGCGCAGCACGGCCTTCACGCCCTTGACGGCGCGCGCGGCGCTGTCGTCCACCGATGTCAGGCGCGCGCCGAACACGGGCGAATGGGCCACCACCGCCGTGAGCTGGCCCGGCTGCCGCACATCGATGCCGAAGTCCTGTCGTCCGCTGCTCTTGGCACGTGCATCGAGGCGCGTGGTCGCGCGGCCGATGATGCGGAAGTTCTTCGGGTCCTTCAGCACGACCTTTTCGGGCACCGGCAGTGCCATGGCCGCTTCAGCCAATTCGCCATAGCCCAGCTTGCGGCCACCCGGGCCGATCACCGTGCCGGCCTGCGTGCGCAGCGTGGCCACGTCGACCTTCCAGCGCGCCGCCGCGGCCGACAGCAGCATGGCCCGGGCGCGCGCGCCCAGTTCGCGGTACTGCGTGAAGCTGTTCTTGATGGTGTTGGAGCCGCCGGTCAGGTGGATGCCGAAAAGCGGGTCGGCGTAGGCGGCATCGTTGGTGCCGCTGCGGCTGCGCACCAGGGCCCAGTCGGCGTCCAGTTCCTCGGCCAGGATCATCGGCAGGCCGGTCTG
The DNA here is from genome assembly GCF_056402375.1 of Variovorax sp. P4_B10. Lineage (NCBI taxonomy): Bacteria > Pseudomonadati > Pseudomonadota > Betaproteobacteria > Burkholderiales > Comamonadaceae > Variovorax > Variovorax sp. P4_B10. The sequence goes on from NZ_JBFUHN010000099.1 coordinate 11,684, forward strand.
CACGCCCTGGCCGAACTCGAGGCGGTTGATGGTCACCGTGACTTCGCCGTTGGGCGCGATCTGCACGAAGGCCGAGGGCTGCTGCGTCGGCTTGAGGCCGCCGGCCGCGGGCGCTGCGCCATCGGCCTGCGCCATGGCGAGATGGGGAAAGGCGCCGAGCACGAGGCCGCCGGCGCCCGCCATCTTCAGGAAGCTGCGGCGGGGCAGCGTGGCCGCCTCGTCGGTGTCGCCGGTCGAGGGCTGGGCCATCAGGCGCTGCAGCGCGCGCGGCAGTTCGTTGTAGTCGATGTTGGGCAGCATGGTGGCGGCTCCTTAGGCGAGGTTGCGGGCCGCATCGGCCACGGCGGCGCGAATGCGCACATAGGTGCCACATCGGCAGATGTTGCCGGCCATGGCCGAATCGATCTCGTCCACGCTGGGCTGCTTGCCCTTGGGCAGCGACTTCAGGAACGCGGTCGCGCTCATGATCTGGCCGCTCTGGCAGTAGCCGCACTGCGCAACGTCGTGCTTGACCCACGCGGCATGCACGGCCGCGCCGACGCGGTCGCTGCCGTCGGTGGCGGCTTCGATGGTGACGATCTTCTTGCCCTCTGCGGCGGAAATCGGCGTGATGCACGAACGGATCGCCTGGCCATCGAGGTGCACGGTGCAGGCACCGCACAGCGCGGCGCCGCAGCCGAACTTGGTGCCGGTCATGCCCAGCGTGTCGCGCAGGGCCCAGAGGATGGGGGTGCCGGGATCGGCATCGACCGTGTGGTCACGGCCATTGACGTGGAGCGCACTCATGTTCTTTTTCTCCGTGGGTGGGTTGGATGGAATCTGATTACTTGGCGCCGTCGAGCAGCCACTGCGCGAGTGCCTGCAGGTCGGCATCGGGAACCTGGGCCTGCGGCGGCATCGGCATCGCGCCCCACTTGCCCGAGCTGCCGGCCTTGATGCTCGCGGCGAGCTGGGCGGCCGTGCCCTTGCCGTCGCCGTATTTCGCGCCAATGTCCTTCCACGACGGTCCCACCACCTTGGTGGCGGGCTGGTGGCATGCAACGCACGAATACTTCTGCGCCAGCGCCAGGCTCGCGGCGGCGTGCAGGGGCCACATGGCGCCTGCGCCGAGGCCCAGGACCAGGGCAAGGGAGGCGACGAGGGAACGCGGCTGGTTTCGCGGGGAGTGGGTCGTTTCTGTTTTCATCGTGGCATCGTGGGAAAAAGAGTTGTCTGATTCGACGGATGGCCCTCGGTGCATGACACCGCAGGCACGCCGGCACATCGCGGGCCAGTGTCGGGCGAAGACCTGCTTGCCGTTTGCCCAATCCGCGCGTGTTCTTGCCTGAAACAACGAGACTGCGCCGTAAACGCGCGGCACACGAAACGCGCCAGCTAGACTTTTTCCTTGGCGTCATTCGAAAGGATTCAGATGGAAGCGGCACAGCCGGCAAAGCAGGAAGGATCGGGCGTCCTGGGCGACCTGACCCGGGCGGTCGCGCGCATTGCGCAGAGCGACGGCGACTACCTCACCGCCATTCCCGAGCTCTCCGTGCACCGCCGCAGCGCCACGACCGATCCGATGCATTGCCTCTACGGCTTCGGCGTCGGCATCACCGTGAGCGGACAGAAGCGGGTGGCGCTCGGCGAGGAGGTGTTCGACTATTCGGCGGGCCAATCGCTGCTGACCACGGCCGACCTGCCCGTCGTGACGCACATCACCCACGCGAGCGCCGCGCAGCCCTTCATGGGCCTCATGCTGCGGCTCGACTCGCGCACCGTGGTGCAGACGGCTGCCGAAATGGCCCTGCCCCAGCCGGGAAAGGACTCCAGCTACCGCGCCATGTCGCTTGGCAATCTCGACCCGACGCTGCTCGGCGCGGTGACGCGGCTCGTCGCGCTGCTCGACGAGCCCCGGCTGTTGCCGCAGCTCGCGCCGCTGCTGCAGCGCGAAATCCTCGTGCGGCTGCTCGCCGGGCGCCATGGCCCGCAACTGCAGCGCCTTGTAGCGGTCGGCTCGCCGAGCCAGCAGGTGGTGCAGAGCATGGCCTGGCTCAAGATGAATTTCACGCAGCCCGTGCTCGCGGACGAGCTGGCCGCCTCCGTGCACATGAGCCCTTCGACCTTCAGGCAGCACTTCCGTGCCGTGGCGGGCATGAGCCCGATGCAATACCTCAAGCAGTTGCGCCTGCAGGAGGCGCGGCAGCTGATGCTGAACCAGGGCATCGACGCCGGCACCGCGGGCGTGCGCGTGGGCTACGAGAGCGCCTCGCAGTTCAGCCGCGAATACGCACGCCTGTTCGGCGCGCCGCCGCTGCGCGACATCCGGCGGATGCGCGAAACGACCTGAATCACCGGGGCCATCCGCGCCCCTCCCGCCGACGGCGCGTGCCATTTGCTACCCTCGGCGCACCATGTTTCCCAGTTCCGCATCGGCCGCCGAGGCCGCTCCTCTGGCATCGCTTGCCGCTGCGCCTTCCGGCTTGCCACGCTACGTGGCGCTCGCCGGCCCCACCGCTTCGGGCAAGACGGCCGCCGCATTGGCGCTCGCGCGCCTGCAACCGGTCGAAATCGTCTCGGTCGATTCCGCGCTGGTCTACCGCGGCATGGACATCGGCACGGCCAAGCCCAGCGCGGCCGAGCAGGCGGCCGTGCCGCATCACCTGATCGACATCCTCGATGCGCGCGAGAGCTACAGCGCCGCCGCCTTCGTGGCCGATGCGACGCGGCTCATCGATGAGATCCGCGCGCGCGGCGCGCTGCCGTTGCTGGTGGGCGGCACGATGCTGTATTTCAAGGCGCTGTTCGACGGCATCGATGCGATGCCCGCAGCCGACGCCGCGGTGCGCGCACGCATCGACGCGCAAGCCGCCGAACTGGGCTGGCCCGCGATGCACGCACGGCTCGCCGAGGTTGATCCAGTCACCGCCGCGCGTCTCGCGCCACAAGACAGYCAGCGCATCCAGCGCGCCCTTGAAGTGTGGGAGAGCAGCGGCCAGCCGCTGTCCAGCTTTCATGCGAGCGACAACAAGACCGCCAAGGCCGTGGACGGCGGCGTGCTCTTCTCGCTCGAACCGACCGACCGCGCCTGGCTCCATGCGCGCATCGCCGACCGCTTCGACGCGATGCTCGCAGCCGGTTTTCTCGACGAGGCGAAGGCGTTGCGCGCACGCGGCGATCTCTCGACCGATCTGCCTTCGATGCGCTGCGTGGGCTACCGGCAGGCGTGGGAGATGCTCGACGCCTGCGGCACCTCGACGCCCGATGCCAAGGCCATGAATGACCTGCGCGAACGCGGCATTGCCGCCACGCGCCAGCTCGCCAAGCGGCAGATCACCTGGCTGCGCAGCATGCCCACGCGCACCGTGATCGCCTGCGACGCGCCCGACGCGGTGCAAACCGCCGTTCAACTGATGGCCAAGACCACCCACCCCGGATGACGCTGCGCATTTCCAACCTCGGCAAGCACTACGGCGAAGCGCCGGTCTTCGAGAACGTGACGCTCGGCGTCGAACCGGGCGAGTTCGTCGCCATCGTGGGCGAATCGGGCGTCGGCAAGTCGACGCTGCTCAACTGCATGGCCGGGCTCGACAGCTGGGACCAGGGCACGGTGACGCATGACGGCACCGACATCGGCGCGCTCGATGGCGAAGCCTGCGCCCTCTGGCGCCGCAAGCATGTGGGCTTCGTGTTCCAGGCCTTCCATGTGCTGCCGCACCTCGACGTGGCGCAGAACGTGTCGCTGCCGCTGATGCTGCTGGGTCAGCAGAAGGACGAGGGCCGCGTTGCGCACATGCTCGAAGCGGTGGGCCTGCCGGGCATGGGTGCGCGGCTGCCGCAGACGCTCTCGGGCGGTCAGCTGCAGCGCGTGGCGATTGCGCGGGCGCTGGTGCACCGGCCCGCCCTGCTGCTGGCCGACGAGCCCACGGGCAACCTCGACCCGACCACCGCGGCGAAGGTGATGGAGCTGCTGATCGGCCAGACGCGCGAGCACGGCGCCTCGCTGGTGCTGGTGACGCACTCCGAGAGCGCGGCGGCCCGGGCGGACCGCCTGCTGCATCTCACCGCCGAAGGAATACGCGTCTGACCTGAATGCCGGGGCCTCAACAGGCTCGCTCGTCGATCGCGCGCCGGACCTTCTCCAGCACACCGCGCAGAGACTCCAGCTCGACCGATCCAAGTGCCAGGCGGATGGCATGCGGCACCTGGGTGGACGTTGCGAACGGCTCGGCCGTCGACACCGAGATCCGATCGCGCATGAGTGCGGCGGCAACCTGGTCGGCACGGACCTCTTCGGCCAGGGAAAGCCAGACAAAGTAAGACGCCGGATGGCGGACGCACCGCAGTCCGGCGAGAACGTCGCCGGCAATCGCTTGCCGGGCCGCCGCGTCCCGGCGCTTCTCCGACTCGAGGCGGGTGACCGTGCCGTCGTCGAGCCAGCCGCACGCGATCGCCGTCATCACGCCGGGGGTGTTCCAGGTGGTGGCACGGATCGCCCGCTCCATCTTGGGCACCCATTCGGCCGGTGCCGCGACAAATCCGACGCGCAGCCCGGTCGCAACACTCTTGGAGAGCCCCGAAACGTAGACGGTCGACTCCGGGGCCAACGCGGCCAAGGGGGCCGGTGGATCCTCGGCGAGGAAGGCGTAGGCCGCATCCTCGATGATGAGCAACCCGTGCCGGCGGGCAATCGAAACCAGTTGCCGCCGCCGGCTCGCGCTCATCACCCACCCGAGCGGGTTGTGCAATGTCGGCATCACGTAGACGGCCCGCACCCGCCGACTCTTGCACAACCGTTCCAGCGCGTCCAGGTCGGGGCCGTGTCCGGCCGCCGGAATCGGCGCCAGCTCCAGGCGATGCGCCTCGGCAAGCACCTTGAACCCCGGATAGGTCAGTGCGTCGGCCGCGACCACGTCACCCGGCTGCAGCAGCGCCATGGCGGTCGTAGCCAACCCATGCTGGGCGCCACTCACGATCATCACCTGGTCCGCACTCACGGCGAGACCCCGGGCCGCGAGATGGCGAGCCACGGTCGCGCGCTCGTGCGGGCGACCTCCGTGCGGCTGGTAGCGCAACAGGGCCTCCAGGTCGCTGGAGGCGGCGAGCTGGCGCAAGCCCGCTCGCAGCAACTCGGCCTGGCCCGGCAACGACGGATAGTTGAAATTCAGGTCCACCATGCCCGACGCCACGACGTGCTGGTCGATTCCCAGGCTGCGGGGAAGGGTGCTCTCCCTGACAAAGGTGCCGCGGCCGGTCTCGCCGCTGACCAGCCCCATGGCTTCGAGCTCCGCATAGACACGGCTGGCGGTGACGAGGGCGATGCCCTCCCAGGCCGCGAGTTTCCGGTGGGTCGGCAGGCGCGTGCCCGGTGGCAGGCTGCCCGCGCGAATTTGCGCGGCGAGCGCATCGACCAACTGCTTGTACCGAGCCTGAGCCATGCCGCAATGTATCCATGACAATTTTTTGATTGTATTGCTCGTCGTCTCTACGATCACCTATTGCCATCTCAACCGGTACGGAGAAACCGCCACCATGCACATCGCCATCCTCACCTTCGAAGGCTTCAACGAGCTCGACTCGCTCATCGCGCTCGGCATCCTCAACCGCATCAAGACACCGGGCTGGCGGGTATCGATCGCCAGTCCGGCCGCGCGTGTCCGATCGATGAACGGCGTGGTGCTCGAAGCGCAGGCCTCGCTTCGCGAAGCCAGTGCCGCCGATGCGGTCATCGTCGGCAGTGGCGCGCAGACGCGGGAGGTCGTCGCCGATGCGGCGTTGATGGCGCAATTGCAGCTCGATCCCTCCCGGCAACTGCTGGGCGCGCAGTGCTCCGGCGCGCTCGTTCTGGCAAAGCTGGGGCTGCTCGACGGTGTCCCGGCGTGCACGGACCTGACGACCAAGCCCTGGGTCGAAGCAGCCGGCGTCTCTGTGCTGAACCAGCCTTTCGTTGCCAGGGGCAACGTGGCAACCGCGGGCGGCTGCCTGGCATCGCAGTATCTGGCCGCCTGGGTCATTGCCCGCCTGGTGGGCCTCGAGGCGGCCCGGAGCGCGATGCACTACGTCGCCCCCGTGGGAGAAAAGGAAGACTACGTCTCGCGCGCGATGCGGAACATCACGCCTTTCCTGGAAGCAGCGCCCGCCGCTGCGTGAGGTCCGACGCCCGTGGCATCGCTGCACAGGCGCGTCACGGCGTGGCGCACCACGCTAGGCGAGCAGCGCCGCATAGCGCGACAGATCGACGTTGCCGCCGCTGATCACGATGCCCACGCGCTGGCCGGCGATGGCCTTGCCTGCCGCGATGGCGCCCGCGAAGGCAAGGCAACCGGTCGGCTCCACCACCATCTTCATGCGCTCGGCGAAGAAGCGCATGGCCTCGACGAGCTGCGCGTCGGTCACGGTGAAGATGTCGTCCACGTCGCGTCGGATGATGGCGAAGGTGTACGCGCCCAGGTGCTGCGTCTGCGCGCCGTCGGCGATGGTCTTCGGCGTTTCGATGTGCACGATCTTCCCGGCACGGAACGATTGCTGCCCGTCGTTGCCCGCCTCGGGCTCCACGCCGTAGACCTTGCAATCGGGCGCCAGCGCACGCGCCGACAACGCCGAGCCCGACAGCAGGCCGCCGCCGCCCAGGCAAACGAAGAGGTGGTCGAGCGGCCCCGTTTCCTCGATCAGCTCCTTCACCGCCGTGCCCTGCCCCGTCAGCACATCCGGATGGTCGTAGGGCGGAATCATCGTCATGCCGCGCTCCTGCGCGAGCCGCTTCGTCAGCGCCTCGCGGTCTTCGGTGAAGCGGTCGTACATCACCACCTCGGCGCCGTAGCCTTGCGTGGCCGCAACCTTGGCGGCCGGGGCATCCTTGGGCATGACGATCACGGCCGGCATCGACAACAGCCGCGCCGACAGCGCAATGGCCTGCGCGTGGTTGCCCGAAGAAAACGCGATCACGCCGCCCTTGCGTTGCGCCGCATCGAACTTCGAGAGCGCATTGAAGGCGCCGCGGAACTTGAACGCACCCATGCGCTGGAAGTTCTCGCACTTGAAAAAGAACTGCGCGCCCCAGCGCTCGTCGGCGGTGGTCGAACGCAGCACGGGCGTACGGTGGGCATGGCCCTCGAGCCGCGCGGCCGCGGCAGTGACGTCGTCGTAGGTGGGTAGTTGCATGGGTCGAGCTTAGCCCTCTGAAATTATTTGAAGATTTAATTATTGGGTGCGCTTCTTATCAAATCGCCAACGCGGGAATCGCCGCCTTGTCCTTTCGCCGCTGCGTGAAGTATTTGTCTTGGCAGTAGTGGATCTTGTCGCACTTGGCCGGATGCGGAATGCCTTCGTAGAGGAAGACCTCCGTGTCTGCTCGCCCACACGTCGTTTTGCGCCATGCGGCATTTTTCTTTTTCGTTCATTGCCTGGCTCTTGTCGACGTGCCTCTTGGCGTGGATTGCAGCATGTTCTTGGCGCTTTGGTCGCCGGTTTCACGGCATCGTCGCCCATCAGGGCCCGCCCATCACCGGCCTCTGTTGCTGGTTCGCTTGCGCTGCAGTCTGTGCCTGAGATTGGGCGAGATCATTCGCGCGCTGCTGGTCGAACTGCTGCACTTCCTGCATGGTCTGCTGCACGCTGGGCGCGGGCTGCGTGACGTCGACGGTGGTGCCGAGGCTGAACAATGAGTTGGAAAGAAAGTGAAGCTTTCCTTCCCTGCCCACTACATGGCCCAGATCATCGGGCCGCTTGATGCCTGACTTGTAGCAGGCTGCCGTTACATGCGAGAGCAACTCCGGAGCCGTGCGTTCTGGAAGCCCTTCTTTGAGGGTGTTGTACAACGCATGCTGTGGATGGCTCGGGTCGCTGAAATTGCGCAGAAGCGGGCTTGCATTCACCACGGCAGTTGCAGATATCTGCTTGTCGTGCGCGGCAGCATCCGAGTGTTGCYGGCTGTCGTGGCCTTGCGCGACCTGCTGCGTCGTCTCCCTCCGATCCCTCTCATCGCGCCGCTCCAGGCCGTCTTGCCTGCGCTGCTCGGCCATGCGCGCCACTTGCTCCCGCATCTCGGCCAATTCGGCCTGTGCCGCAGCCGCCTCGGCTTGTGCCGCCGCAATGGCTGCCGCAGCACCTTGAGGGTTCGAGCGCACCGGGGCAGCCACTGAAGCATGGGCCGTCGGCGAGTGCATCGCCTCGGCGGAAGCGGCCGGCCGCGCGGGGCTGACATGATCCTGTGCCACAGGCGCCACCACTTGTGCTCCTCGGATTGGCGCCGGCGCCTGCACTTCGGGTGCGGATGACACGGACTGTTTCTGCACTGGCGCCTGCTCCAGCAGATGCCCTGGCGTACGCTCATGCGCGCGCTCCACCGAAGGCTGGGGCGTCCTTTGAGGGCTCGGCTCGTTCCTGAACCGCTCCCTGTCCTGCGCCTGCGCAATCCCCAAGCCACGCATCAGGTCTTGCTCCTGCGCCCGGTGCATTCGGTGCAACTGGCTGCCTTTGGCTTGGTGGGTTGCATCGAGCTTGCCCACCGGCTGCAATGAGCCCGCAGAAATCTGCTCGGGCTCGTCGCGGCGCTTGTGCGCCTCGGCGAAGCTCATGCCGCCCGGCGTGGGCACGATGCGCGATTCATGCGTGGTGATGCGCTCGATCTGCTGAGGTGTCGGATGGCCGTTCGCGGGCTGCGGTTGTACAGGCGTCTGCTGGCGCGCGGCATTGGGTTCCTCGCGCCCATGGCCTTGGGCGGCGTGGGCGGCGGCTTCCGACCTTGATGCCAGTGTGTTCTGCTGCTGCCCGTGCGGCGTCGTTTGCTGGGGCGCTTGTTGCTGCTGCATCTCCTGGAACTTCTGCTCCACCAAGGCCGCCCCATACTGGCGGTTGGTCTGCACGTGGCCTTGATGTTCCTTGTCCAGCCGTGCCAGCTCTTCTCCCTTGGCGGTCAGTGTCCGGGGGACGTAGTCGTTGCCCTCGAGACCAGACATTTCCACATAGTCGGTGCGGGTGAACGCGCCTTGGGGGCTCCGCTCCCAGGTCTGGCCGGTGGCCGGGTCTTTCACATGGATTTCGCTGGGCAAGCGCAAGAGCTGTGTCACGGATTCGGGCACGGGTCTGTCATCCCGCGCAAAGCCTCTGCCGACGTAGTCGGTCATGTAGGCCTTGGCGAGGTTTTCCGAATAGTGCGCATTGGCATCGCGGCGCACCGCCGAAATCTGATCGAGCTGCTTGCTCAGGGCCGGGCCGGCGTGTTCCTGATGCGTCTGAACGGCACCAAAGTCTCCCGCGGGGATGGCAGTGCCGTAGGGCCCCTGGTCGGTGACCTCGGTCACCCAGCCGTCTTTGGTCAGGCGATAGTCGCT
>NZ_JBFUHN010000100.1:0-20960 GCF_056402375.1 Variovorax sp. P4_B10
CATCGTGCACAGGGCACCGGGTGCTCCCCGCAGCGAAATAAAGGAGGAGCGAAGCGGGGGACATTCGCGGAGGGGAGCACCCGGTGGCCTGTGCACGCACCCCGAACACACGCCCCCCTAAGGAGACCCACATGACGAAATCCGTCGACTTCTATTTCGACTTCGGCAGCCCCGCCGCCTACCTGGCCGCCACGCAGCTGCCGCACATTTGCGCCGATACCGGCGCCGAGCTGGTATGGAAGCCCATGCTGCTCGGCGGCGTGTTCCAGGCCACGGGCAACCATTCGCCCGCAGAGATCAAGCCCAAGGGCCCGTACATGACGACCGACCTGCAGCGCTTCGCCAAGCGCTACGGCGTGCCCTTCGTGCACAACCCGCATTTCCCGATCAACACGCTGCTGCTGATGCGCGGCGCCACCGGCATCCAGATGAAGGAGCCGGCGCGCTTCGGCGCGTATGTCGATGCGGTCTTCCACGCGATGTGGGTCGAACCGAAGAACCTCAACGACCCCGCGACCGTCGGCGCCGTGCTTCAAAATGCAGGCTTCGACGCCACCGCCTTGCTCGCGCTGGCTGGCGCGCAGGAGGTGAAGGACCGCCTGAAGGCCGTCACGCAGGAAGCGGTGGAGCGCGGGGTGTTCGGCGCCCCCACCATGTTCGTCGGCGACCAGATGTTCTGGGGGCAGGACCGCCTCGATTTCGTGCGCGAAGCCCTCGACGCCTGACCGCGTCGTCATCACCCGTTTTTATCCAAGGACCATTCCCATGAGCGACATCCTCGTCCACACCGAAGCCGGTGTGATGACCATCACTTTCAACCGCGTCGACAAGAAGAACTCGATCACCAGCAGCATGTACGCCGAGATGGCCGATGCGCTGGCCCAGGCCGAGAGCGAAGCCGCGGTGCGCTGCGTGCTGATCCAGGGCGACCCGACGATCTTCAGCGCGGGCAACGACATCGGCGACTTTCTCAATGCGCCGCCCGCCAGCGAAGCGTCGCCGGTGTTCCGCTTCCTGCGCGGCATCGCGACCTTCCCGAAGCCCATCGTTGCCGCCGTCTGCGGCCCGGCCGTGGGCATCGGCACCACGATGCTGTTTCACTGCGACCTCGTCTATGCAGGCGACAACGCGGCCTTCTCGATGCCTTTCGTGAACCTGGGCCTGTGCCCCGAAGCGGCGTCGAGCCTGCTGGTGCCGCAGATGCTGGGCTACCACCGCGCGGCCGAGGCGCTGCTGCTGGGCGAGCCCTTCATGGCCGAGGCCGCGCTCGAAGTGGGCCTGGTCAACCGCGTGGTGCCGCCGACCGAAGCCAATGGCATCGCCCAGACGCAGGCCCGCAAGCTCGCAGCCAAGCCGCTGAGCGCGCTGGTCGAGACCAAGCGCCTGCTGAAGAAGGCGCAGATGCCCGCCGTGCTCGAGCGCATGGGCGAGGAGGGCGCGAGCTTCGGCCGCATGCTGCGCGAACCCGCGGCGCGCGAGCCTTTCGGCGCCTTCATGGAGAAGCGCAAGCCGGATTTCTCGAAGGTCTGAGGGGCACTCCGCGTTGGCCCGCAGACAGTGGCCGCGTACACTGTCCGCCGTGCAAGTTTTCGAGACAAGGCCGCCTGAAACGCCCACCCAGCGGGCAATTGATGCTACTGAAAAAGTAGCATTCGGTCCTGCGCGCAGGCGTACTTTGGGCTTGCTCGCGGCCACCCTGGCCGTGCCCTCGCTGGCCTTGGCGCGCGTGCGTCCCTTGCGCATCGGGCTCATCGGTTCCTGGTCCGGTCCCTACGCGGGCGGCGGGCGCCAGTTCGATGCCGGCATGTCGGTCTGGCTCGGTGCGCACAACCATCACATCGCGGGCCGGCCCGTCGAATTGCTGCGCCGCGACGTGCCGGGCAGTGCGCCCGAGCAGGCACGCCGCCAGGCGCAAGATCTCGTGGAGAGCGAGCGGGTGGACCTGCTGGCAGGGCTGGACTTCAGCTCCAACGCCTATGCCGTCGGCGCCGTCGCCGCGCAGGCGAAGGTGCCCCTGCTGGTGATGAATGCGGCCTCCTCGGGCATCACGGCGCGCTGTCCGTATGCGGTGCGGGTGTCGTTCACCATCGCCCAGGTCACGCTGCCACTGGCGCACTGGGCACTCCAGCAAGGCCTGCGCAACGTCTGTACCGTGGTGGCCGACTATGCCTCGGGTGTCGACGCGGAAAGCACCTTCGTCTCGGGCATCACCGCCGGCGGCGGCCGGGTCGGCGCGATGCTGCGCGTGCCGCTCGCCACGCTGGACTATTCGGCCTACATGCTGCGCCTGCGCGAGCTCAAGCCGCAGGCGGTGTTCTTCTTCCTGCCCTCGGGGCAGATGCCGACGAGCTTTCTCAAGTTCTGGCGCGACCGCGGCATGGCCGAGACCGGCATCCGCCTGCTCGCGACCGGCGACGCCACCGACGACCATTACCTCGAAGGCATCGGCGAGCTGGCCGACGGCCTCGTGACCAGCCACCACTACTCGTTCGACCACGAATCCGCGGCCAACCGCCGCTTCACGGGCGCCTTCGAGACCGAATACGGCAGTCACCTGCGGCCGGGTTACTTCGCGGTCGCGGCCCACGACGCGCTGGCGGCGATCGATGCCGCGATGAGTTCGCCCGCCGCGCGTGGCGGCGTGGGCGCAGAGCGGCTGGTGGATGCCTTCCGGGGCCTGAAGTTCGAAAGCCCGCGCGGCCCGATCGAGATCGACGCCCATACGCGGGACATCGTGCAGACCGTCTACATCCGCCGCACCGAGCGGCGAGACGGGCGCTGGATCAACCGCGAATTCGAGCGCTTCGAGCGGGTGCGCGACCCGGGCGTCTGAGCCGGGAGCCCGTGGTTCAGGGCTGTTGTTCGATGACTCGCGGGCGGCCGTTGTCGTCGATCGCCACGTAGGTGAAGGTGGCCTGCGTCACCTTGATGTACTCGCCCTGCGCCCGGAAGCGCTCGGCAAACACCTCGACCGTCACCGTGACCGAGGTGCGCCCGATGCGCACCAGCTTCGAATAGAACGAGAGGATGTCGCCCAGCCGCACCGGCTGCTTGAAGATGAATTCGTTGACCGCCACCGTGGCCTGGCGGCCCTTGGCGTAGCGCGCCGGGATCACCGAGCCGGCCAGGTCGCACTGGGCCATGACCCAGCCGCCGAAGATGTCGCCGTTGGCATTGCAGTCCGCCGGCATCGGGATGACCTTGAGCACCAGCTCCATGTCGGTGGGCAGGCTCTTGAGAGTGGCGGCAGCCGCCGCGCTGGAAATATCGGACATGGGCACAATCTGCAACAAACAAGCAACCACGATTGTCCCTCATGCGCCGCAGCGGCGAAGCCCTTCCTTCCCCCCACACCGTCGCCGGCCACCCGCCGGCGCGCAGCGACCGCTCCGACTGGGCGACGCTGCGCCGCCTCTTTCCCTACCTCTGGCAGTACAAGTGGCGGGTGATCGCCGCGCTCATGTTCATGGTGGGCGCCAAGGTGGCCAACGTGGGCGTGCCGGTGCTGCTGAAGAACCTGATCGACACGATGACGCCAAAGTCGGGTGCTCCCGACCTGGCCCAGGCGCTCCTGATCGTGCCGATCGGGCTCCTTCTGGCCTACGGACTGCTGCGCTTCTCCACCGCGCTCTTCGGCGAACTGCGCGAGCTGATCTTCGCCAAGGCCACCGAGGGCACGGCCAGGCAGATCGCGCTGGAAGTGTTCGGCCACCTGCACTCGCTGAGCCTGCGCTTCCACCTGGAGCGCCAGACCGGCGGCATGACGCGCGACATCGAGCGCGGCACGCGCGGCGTGCACTCGCTCATCTCGATGTCGCTCTACAGCATCGTGCCCACCCTCATCGAGCTGACGCTGGTGCTCACGATCCTGGGCGTGAAGTTCGATTCGCTGTTCGTCTGGATCACGGGCGCGGCGCTGGTGCTCTACATCACCTTCACGGTGACCATGACCGAGTGGCGCACCCAGTTCCGCAAGACCATGAACGAGCTCGACTCGATGGCGCAGAGCCGCGCGGTCGATTCGCTGTTGAACTACGAAACGGTCAAGTACTTCAACAACGAGGAGTTCGAGGCCAGGCGCTACGACGCCAGCCTCGACCGCTACCGCAAGGCGGCCATCAAGAGCCAGCGCACGCTGAGCATGCTCAACACCGGGCAGCAGCTGCTGATCGCCGTCAGCCTGGTGCTGATGCTGTGGCGCGCCACCTCGGGCGTGGTGGAAGGGCGCATGACGCTGGGCGACCTGGTGATGGTCAACGCCTTCATGATCCAGCTCTACATTCCGCTCAATTTCCTGGGCGTGATCTACCGCGAGATCAAGCAAAGCCTGACCGACCTGGACAAGATGTTCGTGCTGATGGAGAAGGAGCGCGAGGTGCGCGATGCGCCGGGCGCGCAGCCCTTGTCTTTGCCCCCTCTCCCTCCGGGAGAGGGCGGGGGTGAGGGCAGCGGCGCCAACTCCACCATCCGTTTTGAAGACGTCAGCTTCGCCTACGAGCCCGCGCGCCCCATCCTCAAGCATGTGAGTTTCGAAATCCCGGCCGGCAAGACAGTGGCCGTGGTCGGCCCCTCGGGCTCGGGCAAGTCCACGATGGCGCGGCTGCTCTACCGCTTCTACGACGTGCAGCAGGGGCGCATCACCATCGGCGGCGAAGACATCCGCGAGGTCACCCAGTCGAGCGTGCGCCGCGCGATCGGCATCGTGCCGCAGGACACGGTGCTGTTCAACGACACGGTCGAATACAACATCGCCTATGGCCGTCCGGGTGCTACCCGCGAAGAGGTGGAAGGCGCCGCGCGCGCCGCGCGCATCCACGATTTCATCTCGGCTACGCCCAAGGGTTACGAGACCACCGTGGGCGAACGCGGCCTCAAGCTCTCGGGCGGCGAGAAGCAGCGCGTGGCCATCGCGCGCACGCTGCTCAAGAACCCGCCGATCGTGATCTTCGACGAGGCCACTTCGGCACTCGACTCGGCCAACGAGCGCGCCATCCAGTCCGAGCTCAAGAGCGCGGCGCAGGACAAGACCACGCTGGTCATCGCGCACCGCCTGTCGACGGTGGTCGATGCGCACGAGATCCTGGTGCTGGAGTCGGGCGTGATCGTCGAGCGCGGCACGCATGCCGAGTTGCTGGCGAAACAGGGCCGCTATGCACAGATGTGGGCTTTGCAAAAGAGCGAAGCAGCACCGCTGCTCTAGCCCGATCATTCGTCCCTTGTTTTTTCGATCCAGGAGTTCCCACGTGTCGACCAAGATTCCCCTGCTGGTGCTCAACAGCCTCTCGAGCGCCCACCAGGCCCAGATTGCCGAGGTCTATGACATGACCTATGCCTTCGGCGCCGCCGAGCGGGCCGCCGCGATTGTCGAGCACGGCAAGAAATTCCACGCGGTGCTGACCATCGGCGTGATCGGCATCACGCCCGAGGAGATCGCCGCCATGCCGGCCGTCGAGCTGATCTGCTGCATGGGCGCGGGCTACGAAGGCGTGCCGCTCGAGGTCACGCGCGCCCGCGGCATCGTCACGGCCAATGGTGCCGGCACCAACGACGACTGCGTGGCGGACCACGCCTTCGGCATGCTCATCAGCATCGTGCGCGAGTTCCGCAAGCTCGACCGGCTGTGCCGCGAGGGTGTCTGGCGCGAAGCCATTCCGCAGCCGGCCAACGTCTCGGGCAAGAAGCTCGGCATCCTGGGTCTGGGCACCATCGGCCAGAAGATCGCCAGGCGCGCGGCGGCCTTCGACCTGGAGATCGGCTATCACAACCGCAAGCCGCGCGAAGGCGCGACGCAGCGCTACTTCGACGACCTGAAGTCGCTCGCCACCTGGGCCGACTTTTTGGTGCTGGCCGCGCCGGGTGGCCCGGCCACGCGCCACCTCGTCAATGCCGAAGTGCTCGACGCGCTGGGGCCGCAGGGCTACCTGGTCAGCATCGGCCGCGGCAGCGTGGTGGATACCGAGGCGCTGGCCGCTGCGCTGCGCGAGAACCGCATCGCCGGTGCGGGCATCGATGTCTACGAGAGCGAACCCAAGCGCCCCGAGCCGCTGGTCGGCCTCGACAACGTGCTGCTGACGCCGCACATGGCCGGCTGGTCGCCCGAGGCGACGCAGGCGTCGGTGGACCGTTTCCTCGCGAATGCCGAAGGGCACTTCGCGGGGCGCGGCGTCGTGTCCCCGATCTGAGGTTTTGCGCCTTCCCCCTCTGGGGGAAGGTTGGGATGGGGGCAGGCAGAGCGCCCGATGGATACGCCGCGTGCCCCCACCCCAACCCTCCCCCGGAAGGGGAGGGAGTCACACCAAGACCGAGGGGCGACGAGAGGCCCATCCACAGGCCTGGTCATAGGCATGCCCCAGCCGCAGCACGTCGAGGTCCGCATGGATCGGCCCCGCCAGCTGCAGGCCCATCGGCAGCCCACCCTCGCCGAACCCGGCCCGCACATTCAGCGTCGGCAGGCCGGCCAGCGTGAACGGCGTGACGATCTCCATCCAGCGGTGGTACGTGTCGCTCTGCACCCCGGCCACCTCGGCCGGCCAGTGCAGTTCGGCGTCGAACGGGAACACCTGCGCGGTCGGCGCCACGACGAAGTCGAAGCGCTCGAACAGCTTGAGGAACGCGCGGTACACGTTCGATCGGTAAAGCGAGGCCTGGTACAGCGAGGCCGCATCGAGATGCCGGCTCTGTTCGATTTCCCACTGCGCCTCGGGCTTCAGCTGCGCGAACAGCTTCGGGTCGCTCAGGTAGGCGCCGAGCTTGCCGCCGACCAGCAACTGGCGCAGCCGCAGCCAGGCGCTCCAGTTGTGCGCGCGCGGCACGTCGAGCGTGCAGGGCTCGACCTCGCAGCCGATGGCGCGGAAGGTGTCGAGCGCGCGTTCGCCGAGCTCGCGGATCCCGGGCGCGAGCGGCAGCTCGGGCCAGATGCTGCCGAGCCAGCCGATGCGCAGGCCCTTGCCGTCGCCGTCGAGCTGCAGCGTGTCGGGCGAGGGCAGGGCGTGCGGCGACGACAGCGGCACGCGCGCGTCGAACCCGGACTGCACCGCGAGCAGCCGTGCCGCGTCTTCCACCGTGCGGGCCATCGGACCTTCGGTGCCCAGTTGCTGGAAGAACAGCTCCTGCTCGGGATCGCCCGGTACGCGGCCGCGTGAAGGCCGCATGCCGATCACGTTGTTGAAGGCCGCCGGGTTGCGCAGCGACCCCATCATGTCGCTGCCGTCGGCCACCGGCAGCATGCCCAGGGCCAGCGCCACGGCCGCGCCGCCGCTGCTGCCGCCCGCGCTGCGGTCGGGCGCATAGGCGTTGCGGGTGATGCCGAACACCGTGTTGTAGGTATGCGAGCCGAGGCCGAACTCGGGCGTGTTGGTCTTGCCGATGACGATGGCGCCGGCCGCGCGCATGCGCGCGACATGCAGGCTGTCGGTGCACGCCGGCGAGCGCGGCGACAGCGGCGAGCCCATCGAGGTCGGCAGGCCGGCGGCGTGGCTCAGGTCCTTCACCGCCAGCGGAAAGCCGTGCATCCAGCCGCGCCGGTCGCCGCGTGCCAGTTCGGCATCGCGCTCGCCCGCCTCGGTCAGCAGCTGCGCTGGCTCTCGCAGCGACACGATGGCGTTGAAGCGCGGATTGAGCGCCTCGATGCGGGCCAGCGAGGCCTGCATCAGTTCAAGGCAGGAGACGTCGCGGGCCGCGATGCGGCGCGAGAGTTCGGTCGCGCTGAGGTCGAGCAGGTCGGCTGAAGGCATGGCGAATGCGGGAAAAGGAGGGGGAGCCCAGTATGGCGCGGCGCTCGCATAATCGCCGCGTATGGAAACAAAGTGGCTAGAAGACTTCATCAGTTTGGCGGAGACCCGCAGCTTCAGCCGCTCGGCCCAGCTGAGGCACGTGACGCAGCCCGCGTTCTCCCGCCGCATCCAGGCGCTCGAGGGCTGGGCCGGCACCGATCTGGTCGACCGCAGCTCCTACCCCACGCGGCTCACGCCCGCGGGCCAGACGCTCTACAGCCAGGCCATCGAGATGCTGCAGTCGCTGCAGAGCACCCGCGCCATGCTGCGCGGCCACTCGGCCGCCGGGCAGGACGTGATCGAGATCGCGGTGCCGCACACGCTGGCCTTCACCTTCTTCCCGTCCTGGGTCACCAGCCTGCGCGAGCACTTCGGGCCGATCAAGAGCCGGCTGATCGCGCTCAACGTGCACGACGCCGTGCTGCGCCTGGTCGAAGGCAGCTGCGACCTGCTGATCGCCTACCACCACCCCTCGCAGCCGCTGCAGCTGGACAACAACAAGTACGAGATGGTCAGCCTGGGCGAGGAAACCGTGGCCCCTTGGGTCAAGGCCGATGCCGAAGGCGCGCCGCGCTTCCGGCTGCCGGGCCGCCCGGGCCAGCCGCTGCCCTACCTGGGCTATGCGCCCGGCGCCTACCTGGGCCGGGTGGTCGATCAGCTGCTGAAGGAATCCGGCACCGCCATCCACCTCGACCGGGTCTATGAAACCGACATGGCCGAAGGCCTGAAGGTCATGGCGCTCGAAGGCCACGGCATCGCCTTCCTGCCGCAGAGCGCGGTGCGCAAGGAGATCAAGGCCCGCAAGCTGGTGAGCGCGCTGCCGCCCGAGATCGACAGCCTCGAGGCGACGATGGAAATCCGCGCCTACCGCGAGCGGCCGAGCGCGCCGGTCCCGGTCAAGACCGGCACCGGCCGCGCTTCCAAGGTCGCCACGGCGGCCGAGGGCCAGCCCAAGCGCACGGCAGACGCGCTTTGGTCGTACCTCGTCGGCACCCAGCCGCCCCGTTGACATCGGATTTGTGCACCGCACAATCTATAAATGCTGCGCATAGGACCCCCCGCAAACAGCATTGGCGCCATGAGCACGGCGGTACTACAGTCGCGGCAGTTTTTTTCGCCGCTGTCACAGCAACGCTTCCGGCACGCGCCACACGCGTGCTTTTTTTTAGCCAAGGAACCGGTATGAGCGCCAATTTCAGGACCGAACACGACTTCCTCGGCGAAAAGCAGATTCCTGCGCTCGCCTACTGGGGCGTGCACACGGCGCGCGCCGTCGAGAACTTCGCGATCTCCGGCACCCGCATCTCGGCCATGCCCGACCTCGTTCGCGCGCTGGCCTATGTGAAGAAGGCGGCCACCCGCGCCAATGCCGACCTCGGCGCCATCGACCGCGACCGCGCCGCCGCGATCATCCTGGCCTGCGACGACATCATCGACGGCAAGCTGCTCGACGAGTTCGTGGTCGACGTGATCCAGGGCGGTGCCGGCACCTCGACCAACATGAACGCCAACGAGGTGATCTGCAACCTCGCGCTCGAAAAGCTGGGCCACGAGAAGGCGCGCTACGACGTGCTGCACCCGAACGACCACGTCAACGCCTCGCAGAGCACCAACGACGTGTACCCCACGGCGGTGCGCCTGGCACTGTGGTTCGCCATCGCCAAGCTGCTCGAATCCATGGCCTCGCTGCGCCGCAGCTTCGAGGCCAAGGCGCTCGAGTTCAAGGACATCCTCAAGATCGGCCGCACCCAGCTGCAGGACGCGGTGCCCATGACGCTCGGCCAGGAGTTCCTGACCTACGCGATCATGATCGGGGAGGACGAGGCCCGCCTTGGCGAGGCGCGCGCGCTGATCGAGGAAATCAACCTCGGCGCCACCGCCATCGGCACCGGCATCAACGCGCCGCACGGCTATGCCAACCTCGCCTGCCAATACCTGGCCGAACAGACCGGCGTGCCGCTCAAGCAGGCGGCCAACCTGATCGAGGCCACGCAGGACACTGGCGCCTTCGTGCAGCTGTCGGGCGTGTTGAAGCGCGTGGCCACCAAGCTCAGCAAGACCTGCAACGACCTGCGCCTGCTCTCCAGCGGCCCGCAGGCCGGCTTCGGCGAGATCCGGCTGCCCGCGCGGCAGGCCGGCTCGTCGATCATGCCGGGCAAGGTCAACCCGGTGATTCCGGAAGTCATGAACCAGGTGGCCTTCGAGGTCATCGGCAACGACATCACCGTGACCATGGCGTCCGAGGCCGGCCAGCTGCAGCTCAACGCCTTCGAGCCGATCATGGGCTGGAGCCTGTTCAAGAGCATCAAGCACCTGAGCAACGCCTGCAACACGCTGCAGCACAACTGCGTCGAAGGCATCGAGGCGAACCGCGAATTCCTGGCGAAGCGGGTGCGCGAGTCGGTCACGCTGGTCACCGCGCTCAATCCGCTGATCGGCTACGAGAAGGCCGCGCTCATCGCCAAGACGGCGCTGGCCACCGGCGGGCCGATCGACCTGGTGGCCGAATCGCTCGGCATCATGACCCGCGCCGAGATGGAGGCGCTGCTCGTGCCCGAGAACCTGACCCAGCCGGTCCGCCTGTCGGCCGCACCGGTTCCCACGGCTGCCGAGCCTTCGGGCACAAAGGCTGCTTAGTGAAAGTCGGACAATGCCAGGAGGCAGGATCGCACCAGGCTGGCGCCGCAATGCGCACGGCCGGTGCAACGTTCGCTCGAATGCACCGGGTTGGTCCGGGTATCCCGCAAAATGCGAATGTCTAGAATTTCGTTGTATCTGTTTCAGTCACCCTCAGGAGTTTTCTGTATGAAAAAACAAGTAATGGCATTGGCAATCGCGGCGCTCGCCACCAGCGGCGCCTTCGCTCAGGCCAATGACACCCTGGCCAAGATCAAGGCCTCGGGCACCATCACCGAAGGCGTGCGCGAATCTTCCGGCCTGTCGTACACGCTGGGCAACGGCCAGTACACCGGCTTCCACTACGACGTCTGCGCCAACATCATCAAGGACCTCGAGAAGGCCGCCGGCAAGAAGCTCGAAGTCAAGTTCCAGCCCGTCACTTCGCAGAACCGCATCCCGCTCGTGCAGAACGGCACCGTGGACATCGAGTGCGGCTCGACCACCAACAACGCCACCCGCCAGAAGGACGTGGCTTTCGGCGTGACCACCTACGTCGAAGAAACCAAGATCGTCGTCAAGGCCAACTCGGGCATCAACTCGCTGGCCGACCTGAAGGACAAGACGGTGGCCACCACCACCGGCACCACGCCCCTGCAAACCGTGCGCAAGCAGAAGCGTGCCGAGAACCTGACCTTCAAGGAGGTCTACGGCAAGGACCATTCCGACAGCTTCCTGCTGCTCGAAACCGGCCGCGCCGACGCCTTCGTGATGGACGGCTCGATCCTGGCTGCCCTGGCCGCCAAGTCGAAGTCGCCGAAGGACTACAAGATCCTGTCGGACGTGCTGGCCGTCGAACCCATCGGCATCATGATCCGCAAGGACGACCCCGCCTTCAAGAAGGCCGTGGACGACAGCATCAAGGCACAGGCCAAGTCGGGCGAGCTGGCCAAGCTCTATGACAAGTGGTTCCTGAAGCCGATTCCCCCGGCAGGCGTGACCATCGGCCTGCCGCTGGGCGAAGCCACCAAGAACGCATGGGCCAACCCGAACGACAAGCCCGCGGAAGAGTACGTCACCAAGGAATAAGCGCGCGTCGCTGCGTGAATGACGCCCACCTTTCGCGGTGGGCGTTTCTTTTCAAGGGACGGTTTTTTCGAAGACGGTGAAGGAGTTAAGAAATGGGAAACTGGGATTGGCAGGTGTTCCTGCAGGACCCGGGGGGGGAATATCCGAGCTACTGGCAATGGATGCTGTCGGCCTGGGGCTGGACGGTGTCCGTCGCGCTGCTGGCGCTGATCGTGGCGCTGGTGCTGGGCTCGCTCGTGGGCATCATCCGCACGCTGCCCGACAGCCCGTGGCTGGTGCGTTTCGGCAATGCCTGGGTGGAGTTGTTCCGCAACATTCCGCTGCTGGTGCAGATCTTTCTCTGGTACCACGTCATTCCGGCGTTGATACCGGTGATGAAGGGCGTACCGAGCTTCATCCTGGTGGTGTTGGCCCTGGGCTTCTTCACTTCCGCACGTATCGCCGAGCAGGTGCGCTCGGGCATCCAGGCGCTGCCCAAGGGCCAGCGCTATGCGGGCATGGCGGTGGGCTTCACCACGGTGCAGTACTACCGCTACGTGATCCTGCCGATGGCCTACCGCATCATCATCCCGCCGCTCACGAGCGAGACGATGAACATCTTCAAGAACTCGTCCGTCGCGTTTGCCGTGTCGGTCGCCGAACTCACCATGTTCGCCATGCAGGCGCAGGAAGAAACCTCGCGCGGCATCGAGGTCTACCTGGCGGTGACGGCGTGCTACGTGGTGTCGGCCCTGGCCATCAACCGGCTCATGGCGTTCATCGAGAAGAAGACCCGCGTGCCGGGCTTCATCGTCTCGGCCAGCGCCGGCGGCGGAGGACACTGACATGATGAATCTCGACCTGTCGTTCTACAACTGGGACGTCATCAGCAACTTCGTCGTCAAGGGCTTCTACTTCAGCATCATGCTGACGATCGTGGCCACGATCGGCGGCGTGATCTTCGGCACCATCCTCGCGCTCATGCGGCTGTCGGGCAAGAAATGGCTCGACGCGCCCGCTGCCGTCTACGTCAACGGCATGCGCAGCATTCCGCTGGTGATGGTGATCCTGTGGTTCTTCCTGCTCGTGCCGGCGTCGTTCTATTCGATGTTCGGCTCGCTCGGTTCCAACTACCGCTCCGAAATCTCGGCCGTGATCACCTTCGTCGCGTTCGAGGCCGCCTACTTCAGCGAGATCATGCGCGCGGGCATCCAGTCGATCCCGCGCGGCCAGGTCAACGCAGGCCAGGCGGTCGGCATGACCTACGGCCAGAACATGCGCCTCGTGGTGCTGCCGCAGGCCTTCCGCAACATGCTGCCGGTGCTGCTCACGCAGACCATCATCCTGTTCCAGGACACCTCGCTGGTGTATGCCATCGGCGCCTACGACATGCTCAAGGGCTTCGAGACCGCCGGCAAGAACTTCGGCCGTCCGATCGAGGCTTACCTGCTCGCGGCCGTCGTGTACTTCGTCATGTGCTACGCCCTTTCCTGGCTGGTGAAACGGCTGCACAAGAAAATTGCCATCATTCGCTGATCGAGTGAACTGAACCGGAGAGAAAGAAATGTCCGAAAAAATGATTGAAATCAAGAACGTCTCCAAGTGGTACGGCCCGGTGCAGGTGCTCAACGACTGCTCGGTGAATATCTCCAAGGGCGACGTGGTCGTGGTGTGCGGCCCGTCGGGTTCCGGCAAGTCCACGCTCATCAAGACCGTGAACGCGCTCGAGCCCTTCCAGAAGGGCGAGATCACCGTCAACGGCATCCCGCTGCACGACCCCAAGACCAACCTGCCCAAGCTGCGTTCCAAGGTCGGCATGGTGTTCCAGCACTTCGAGCTGTTCCCCCATCTGTCGGTGACCGAGAACCTCACGATCGCGCAGATCAAGGTGCTGGGCCGCAGTGCCGATGAAGCCAAGACCCGTGGCCTCAAGATGCTCGACCGCGTGGGCCTGATGGCGCACAAGGACAAGTTCCCGGGTCAGCTCTCGGGCGGCCAGCAGCAGCGCGTGGCGATCGCCCGTGCGCTGTCGATGGACCCGATCGTGATGCTGTTCGACGAACCCACCTCGGCGCTCGACCCCGAGATGGTCGGCGAAGTGCTCGACGTGATGGTGGCCCTGGCCAAGGAAGGCATGACCATGATGGTGGTCACGCACGAAATGGCCTTCGCCCGCAAGGTCGCGAGCCGCGTGATCTTCATCGACGTGGGCGGCAAGATCCTCGAAGACTGCCCGAAGGACGAGTTCTTCAACCACCCCGAGAACCGTCAGCCGCGCACGAAGGATTTCCTGAACAAGATCCTGCAGCACTGATCGGCTGTCGCACAAACCAACCGGAAAGCCACGCTGCATCGCAGCGTGGCTTTTTTCATGAGGCCTTCGACAAGGCCACGAGGCTCAAGGCAATCGTGCGATGTGTTCCGTCAGCAGGTCGAAGAAGCCCTGCGCGTCGCCGTCGATGATCCAGGTCGCGTTGGCGGGCCGTTGCAGGCTGTCGTGCCAATCGGCCACGGTCTGCCCGAAGCCCATGCCTTCGCGGGTGTCGACCTCGACGTGGATCCGCCGGCCTCGGAAGAGCGAAGGCCGCAGCAGGTAGGCCGTGACGGTGGCGTCGTGCACCGGGCCGCCCGGCATGCCGTAGTGCTTCATCTCCTGCGGCGCATAGGCGTCGAGGATGTCGGCGACGATCGCGCCGGCCTTGTTGCCCAGGCTGCGCAGCCGCGCGATGCGTTCTTCGCTCGTGAGGATCTTGTGCGTCACGTCGAGCGGCAGCATGGTGATCGGCACGCCGCTCTTCAGCACCGCCTCGGCCGCATGCGGGTCGGCGAACACGTTGAACTCCGCCGTCGGCGTGATGTTGCCGCCGTTGAAATGCGCGCCGGCCATGAGCACCAGTTCGCGCAGGCCGCGCACGATGTCGGGGGCCTGTTCGAGCGCCAGCGCGAGGTTGGTCTGCGGGCCGAGCATCGCGAGCGTCACGCTCTTCTCGGGCGCAGCGCGCAAAGTGCGGATGAGGTAGTCGACCGCGCTGCCTTCGGCGAGCGGCGCCGCGGGTTCGTGCACCTCGACCCCCGTGAGGCCTTCGCGTCCGTGGATGTTGGCAGCGTAGACCGGTGGGCGTTGCAGGGGCCGCTCGGCACCCGCGTAGACCGGAATGTCCGGTCGCCCGGCCCACTCGCAGGCGAGGCGTGCATTGCGGGATGTCTTGGCCAGCGGGACGTTGCCGGCCACCGTGGTCAGCGCCTGGATCCTCAGTGCTTCAGGCGCCGCCATGGCGAACAGCAGTGCGATCACATCGTCCGCGCCGGGGTCCGTGTCGATGATCAGGGTGTGCATCGCGCCATTGTCGCGGCCCACCCCGATCCTTTTTTGGCACTGCCTACTTCTTGCGCGCAGCGATCGCTTTTTCGGCCGTCGCCACGAGGTCCGCGCCCACCGTCGACTTCCACTTGTCGTACACCGGCCGCGTCGCTTTCACGAAGGCTTCGCGCTCGGCCGGCGTGAGGGTGGTCACCGTCACGCCCATGCCCGCGATGTCCTTCAGCACTGGCTTGTCGGCTTCCACCAGGCCCTTGCGCGCGATCGCGATCTCCTGCTTGCCGGCGTCGACGGCCGCCTGCCGCACGATGGCCTGGTCGGCTGGAGTCCACGAGGCCCAGATTTCCTTGTTCACCACGAACACCAGCGGGTCGGCCACATAGCCCCAGGTGGTCACGAACTTCTGGCCCACGGTCTGCATCTTGAGCACGGTGAACAGGAAGAGCGGGTTCTCCTGGCCGTCGACCGCGCCGCTCGCGAGTGCGGGCTGCGCATCGGCCCAGCTCATCTGCGTGGGGTTGGCGCCGAGCGCGGTGAACATGTCGGAGTAGATCGGCGAGCCGACCACGCGGATCTTCATGCCCTTCAGGTCCTCGGGCGACCTGATGGGTTTCTTCGAGTTGGTGATCTCGCGGTAGCCGTTCTCACCCCAGGCGAGCGGCACCACGCCGGCCTTGTCGAGGGTCTTGAACATTTCCTTGCCCACGTCGCCCTGCGTGAGCGCGTCGATGGCCGCGTAGTCGGGCATCAGGAAGGGCATGGAGAACAGGTTGAGCTGCTTGACCTGCGGCGACCAGTTGATGGTCGAGCCCACGGCCATGTCGATCACGCCCTGGCGCAGCGCGCTGAACTCGCGCGTCTGGTCGCCCTGGATCAGCGACACGCCGGGGTACAGCTTGATGTTGATGCGGCCCTGGGTGCGCTCCTTCACGAGGTCGGACCAGATCTTTCCGGCCTGGCCCCAGGGCGTCGGCGGGCCGAGCACCAGCGACATCTTGTACTCGGGCTTGTAGGTGGCCTGCGCCATGGCGCCGGTCGAGAACATGCCCAGGGCGGTCGCTGCGGCAGCGAGGCCGAGCAGGGTGCGGCGGAATTTCATGAGAGGTCTCCTTGTTTTCTGAACACAACAACTAAGCATGGAATATTTTCTGGGCACTGTGGGGCCGGGAGCGTTCGGGGCGCGTGCACAGGACACCGGGTACTCCCCTCCGCGAATGTCCCCCGCTTCGCTCCTCCTTTATTTCGCTGCGGGGAGCACCCGGTGCCCTGTGCACAATGGACGCTGCCGTTGTGCCGGCCGATCAACCGCTGCGCTGAGCGATCACGCTGGCGGTGTGCTCTGCGCAGCGAAATAAAGGAGGAGGCATGCGGCCCTAGGCCGCGCCGGGGGACATTCGCGGAGCAGAGCACACCGTCGGCGTGAGCGCGCCCTGAATGCCCCACAACCCGACGAACGAAAAGCGGCCTCACCTCAGTACCCCAGCTTGCGCGGAAGCCACAGGGCAAGCTCCGGGAAGGCGATCACGAGCACCATCACCACGAACATCGAGAACAGCATCCAGCCGACCCAGCGCACGGTCTCCTCCATCCGCACCTTGGCGATGCGGCACGAGACCATGAGGTTCACCGCGAGCGGCGGCGTGAACTGGCCGAGCGCGACCTTGAGCGTGAGGATCACGCCGAACCACACCGGGTCCCATTTGTAGTACTGCACGATGGGCAGCAGCAGCGGCACGAAGATCAGGAAGATCGACACGCCGTCGAGGAACATGCCGACCGTGATCAGCAGCAGGATCAGCAGCGCCAGGATGCCGTATTCGCCCAGGCCCGAATTCACGATGGCCCGCGTCACCGGATCGATCACGCCCAGCGTCGAGAGCGAGTAGGCAAAGATGCCCGCGAGCGACACCACCAGCAGGATCACCGCCGACAACTCGCCCGACTCGCGCAGGATCACGAACAGGTCGCGCACCTTGATGGTCCGGTGGATGCACATGCCCACGAAGAGGCCGTAGAACACCGCCACCACCGCCGCTTCGGTGGGCGTGAACCAGCCCGCGCGCATGCCGCCCAGAATGAGCACCGGCGCGGCCAGGCCCCAGGTCGCTTCGCGAAAGCTCTTCCAGAACGGCGGGCGCGGCAGCGTCGCTTCGAGCGCGCCCATCTTGTGCTTGCGGGCCAGCAGCACGGCCGGAATCATCAGCGCCAGGCCGGCCATCACGCCCGGGATCATGCCGGCCGCGAACAGCGCCGGCACCGAGGCACCGGGCACCAGCACCGAATAAACGATGAAGGCGACCGACGGTGGAATCAGGATGTCGGTGGCCGCCGCCGCGCCCACCACGCTGGCCGAGAAGGCCGCCGGGTAGCCGGCGCGCGACATGGCCGCGATCATCACAGCGCCCACGGCGGCGGCGTTGGCCGGGCCCGAGCCCGAGATGCCGCCGAGGAACATCGCCACCGCGATCGCCACCAGCGGCAGCATGCCGGGGCCACGGCCGACGATGGCCACTGCGAAATTCACGAGCCGCAGCGCCACGCCCGAGCGGTCGAAGATGGAGCCGACCAGCACGAACATCGGAATGGCCAGCAGCGGGTACTTGCCGAGGCCGGCATAGAAATTCTGCGGCACGGCCAGCAGGCCGAACCACTGGGCGTCGCTGTTGGCCAGCGCGATGCAGGCGGCGCCGGCCAGGCCCAGCGCGGCGCCGATGGGCACGCCCACCAGCATCATCGCGACGAAGGCGACAAAAAGCAGGGTGGCGATCACTGTGCGTCGCCCTTGCCGTTGTCCTTGTCGAACTTGTCCTTGCGGCCGCGACGGATCATCAGGCCCACCGCGCGCAGCGCGATGGCGAACGACACGATCGGCAGCCAGATCGAATACCACCAGGCCGGCAGCCCGATGCCCGGCGTGGTCTCCTCGAAGCGGTAGTCGTCCCACACCATGCGGATGCTGAGCGCGCCGATCAGGCCGAAGAGGATGGCGATCGTCAGCGCGCCGAACTGCGCGAGCCGCCGGCGCCGGGCCATCGAACCGCTCTCGGAGAAATACTCGATGCGGATGTGCCGGTCGCGCGCCACCGCGGCCGAGCCGGCCACCAGCGCCAGCATGATCATGAGGAACACCGAGAACTCTTCGGTCCAGGCGAAGGACGAGTCGGTGAAATAGCGCACCAGCACATTGGCAAAGGTGATGAGCGCCAGCGCGCCCATGATGATGACGGTGAGCCAGTCTTCGATGGCGAGGGGAACCTTGGTGGGTTCGTCAGCGGCTTCGATGTCGGGGGGGAGGGGGCTGGCGGCGTCCAGCGTGGGGCCGGACTCGGGAGGAGTTGTCATCGCAGGAAGGGCAGGTGAGGCAAGACGCCATGTCACCGGGCGGACGCCGGGACGCGATCCGTACACCTCGACAGGGGAACAGCCTTCGATGCTAGGTGGTGAATGTCCACTCCTGTATCGGGGGTTTCCTTAGCTGCCGGGCCTGTGGGGACCCTTTTCGGGGCGCGTGCACAGGACACCGGGTGCTCCCCTCCGCGAATGTCCCCCGCCCCTCCTTTATTTCGCTGCGGGGAGCACCCGATGCCCTGTGCACGATAAGCGCGGCTGCGGCGTTGGCGGTTCGACCGCTGCGGCGGATTGCAGATGGACGTGCGGGGGCGTACCACTGAGCTTTCGTGAGAGACGGGCGGCGGACAAGCAGAAGTCCGAAGGGCTGGTGTCGGCCGCGGTCGACTTTGGTATGACTGCGTTCGATGTTCGCTTCAGACTGGTCGCAGTCGATCGACCGGCGCGCTCGAACGGCTGCTGTTGTTGAAAGGCGCCTTCTGCCCGCCGATCTTGCCCTTGTTCCATGGAGCGAGGTGGATGGCACTTCCTGCAGTTTCCATGATGGTCTCCCATCGAGTTACGGGCCTGCAGGATGCATCTTCAAGCCGCAAGCAGTAGCGGTAAATTCTAGAAAACTGACGATTTCAGCCTCGACCGGCACAATGCGGCCAAGAACGGACGTCCCGGCATGTGGCAGGATTGCAAACTTCATGAGAGTCGTTTCCATACTGCGCGCCTCGGCGTTCCTAACCCTGATCAGCGTGATTCTTGGCAGCCATGCCGAGACGTTCACCGCAGCGGGCAAAACCTTCCAGATTCAATTGCCCCAGGGCTACTGCGCGATCGGGGAATCCGTGCCAGAGCGCGCGCTGATAGCCAACTCGGCCCAAGGGTTCGAACCCGCGAATCGCCTGCTTATGGGATTCGCCAACTGCGACGAACTGGCTCAGGTGCGCACCGGCAAACGACAGCGCTTGCATCAGTATGGATTTGTTCTCGCAGCACTTAGAAAAGGCGAAATCGGTCGTATCAGCTATCCGCGGGACACGTACCTGGCATTGCTCTCTGGTGACGAGCAAGGCATCGAACGCGCGTTCCAGAAAGCAAAGCGCGCGCTGGACGCCGGCGATCCGGCGCGCGCTTCCGCCAAGAACTTTGGGGTCGTCAGAGGTGATCTCCATGCTGTATACATTGCTGCCACTTCCGATGGCGAGCTGGAAGGTGGCGAGTTCGGAACGACGCTCACGGTGACGGCTGCCACGGCATTGAAGCAGATCCCGATCAACGTTGTTATCGCTGAGCGCGGTGCGCGACCGCCGCTAGAACGCCTGCTTGCCATTCAGAGGACTCTCGCCGCTGAATTGGTGAAGGCCAACTAACGGTCTAATCGCCTTTGTTGAGCGAGGTAGACGTGTGGCGGGATGCGGCCAGAATCAGACGGTCGACTTGGACGAAGAACTCAACTACAAGCAGACCTTCGCCCGGGGTACCGGACCTCTCAGTCACTCGGGTAGCCCGTGAATCACATCGAATCAGGGAACCATATGGAGTCCGAATCTCTTTCGAATGAAGCCATCGAAGCCGAGTACTTCCCGGGAGCTATCCCTCCTTCTGGGCCGCATTCCTTATTGTTCAGTCTCGCAGATGGGAAGTTCGACGGTAAGGGGAGTTTTTTCTTCGAAGCTGCTGGTGGCATCGAAGTCCTCCTGCCCGAAAACAACGGGCTCCCCAGTGACATCGCTGTCGATCTTCTGCGTCAAGTAGCCGAGCACTTCCAAGAGATACGCGAAGCGGCACTCAGGCTCGCGAGGTCGTTTGCACGCGACGAAGGAAGCTGGAGCCTTGACTCGATCGATTTCGGCACGAGGGCGGCCGCAGATCGATGCGACTTTCAATGCCACCTGAGTCTGGCCCCCAATGACGGTAGTGACTCGTATGGCTATACGGATTTTGTGGTCTGCTTCCGTAAACGCAAGAATGCCGACATTGCTCCGTTCGCCGCGTTCAAGTTGATCATCGAGCTTCTGTGAGGAGCTACGATCAGATGGGCACTGTCACCGGCGCAGTCTGGCCACGAGCAGTCGCTCAGCCACAAGGCAGAATTCGCCCAAAAGCGGTCATCCGCAGTTCACGCGCACCTGGCAAGCGGTAGCAGCTCGCCTATTAGCTGTGCTTGGCGCACAAACAACCGATGGAGGTAAACGTCAGTGCGTGATATGACAGATTCAAAAGGCATCATCGTTCGCCCTGAAAGCGTCACGGGCGACGATGCTTATGCAGGCATGCTTGAAGGCACTCCGTATCTCGCTCGAAAGTTTCGCCTCATTCAGGGACGTAGTGCGATGACGCGGTCCGGTGTCCTAGTCTATGGACTCGATGATCTTGAGCGTGAAATTGAAGTTACTCCACGCGACACCGATCTTTGGGCACCAAATGAGCGATGGACCGCGCGACTAGTTGGTGATGTTGACTACAAACACATGGTGAGGCACTACATGCTTCTTACTTGGTATCAATGTGCGGAAGACCCTATGGAACGGCTCTCGAACATTGTCAAGACGCTAGACTTTCGACGGCACAGTCAGCAGGAAGCGGTAGACATCGGCTGACTTCGGCCGAGGCTGTGTGAAAAGACTTCCAGTCCCGCCCGTCAAAAAATAAAATCGGTGCACCGTTTCAAGCGAGGTGCCCATGAAGCGATTCATCGAAGGCGAAGACCGAMAGCAGGTCGCGCTGTTGCCGGAATGTCTTGATGACTATATCGGCGAAGACAACCCGGTGCGAGTGGTCGACGCCTTCGTCGAGGAACTGGATCTTCAGGCACTCGGCTTCAAAGGCGCGGACCCAGCTGCCAC
>NZ_JBFUHN010000101.1:0-20855 GCF_056402375.1 Variovorax sp. P4_B10
TGTGTGGGCCGCGGCCTGTGTGGGCCGCGGCCTGGAGATGGTCGTGGCTTTGCTGGGCATCCTGAAGGCGGGCGGAGCCTATCTGCCGCTGGACCCGAACTACCCCGCCGAGCGCATCCGCATCATTCTGGAAGAGGCCTGCCCGAGACTGGTGCTCACCCACAGCGAACTGCAGCATCTGCCAGGCCAGGAAACACCCACGTTCTGTCTGGACGCGCAAGCCGATGAATTGGCCGCCTGGCCCACACACCCGCTGGAAGCAGGCGTTCATCCAGAGAATCTGGCTTACGTGATCTACACCTCGGGCTCTACCGGGCGGCCCAAGGGCGTGGGCATCCGCCACGGCAGTGCCAGCGCCTTCCTGGCCTGGGTGCACGAGGTGTTCGATGCGCAGTGGCTGCGCCATGTGCTGGCCAGCACCTCGTTGAATTTCGACCTCTCGGTGTTCGAGCTGTTCGCGCCATTGAGTTGCGGCGGCACCGTGTGGGTGGTACCCAACGTGCTGGCTTTGGCGCAAGGTTCGGCGGCCGCACGTGCGCCTCTGACGCTCGTCAATACCGTCCCTTCGGCCATCGCCGAACTGGAGCGCAGCGGGGCGATCCCCGAGAGCGTGAAGGTGATCAACGTGGCCGGCGAGGCCTTGGCCTTGCAACTGGTGCGGCAGCTGTATCGCAGTACCGGCGTGGAGCACATCTTCAATCTCTACGGTCCCTCGGAAGACACCACTTATTCGACCTGGGCGTCGCTTGCGCACGGGATGACGGGGCCTGTGCCCATTGGCCGCCCCATCGCCAACACACAGGTCTACCTGCTCGACGCGCATTTCAATCCGGTGCCCTTGGGCGTGGCCGGGGAGCTGTACGTGGCGGGAGCAGGGCTGGCGCGTGGCTACCTGAGCCGCCCGGATCTGACGGCCGAGCGCTTCATCCCTCATCCCTTCAGCACCGAGCCGGGTGCGCGCATGTACCGCACGGGCGACCTTGCCCGTCATCTGCCGGACGGCACGCTCGACTATCTGGGCCGCGTCGATCATCAAGTCAAGATCCGCGGGTTCCGCATCGAGCTGGGCGAAATCGAAGCAGTGCTTGGCGCGCAACCCGAGGTGCGCGAAGCGCTGGTTCTGGCGCGAGAAGACACACCGGGCGACAAACGGCTGGTCGCTTATGTCGTGCCGCAGCCGGGCCAGACGCCTTCACCGCCGCAGCTCCGCGCAGCGCTGGCGCAGCGCTTGCCCGACTACATGGTGCCGGCACATGTCGTGCTCCTGGATGCGTTGCCACTCACGCCCAACGGCAAGGTCGACCGCAAGGCGTTGCCGATGCCGCAGTCGGTGTCCGACCCCGCGACCTATATCGCCCCGGGCACGCCAACGCAGGAGATCCTTGCCGGCATCTGGGTGCAGACGCTGCACGTGGAGCGTGTCGGCGCCCACGATCATTTCTTCGACCTGGGCGGCCATTCGCTCATTGCGACGCAGACCATCGCGCAGATCCGAAACCAACTCGGCATCGACCTGCCGCTGCGCACGTTGTTCGAGTCCCCCACGCTGGCAATGCTTGCGGCACGCATCGATGTCCAGCGCCAGGAAGAAGCAGGCCTTGCCGCGTCCGACGCGCCGCTGGCGCCCATCGAGCGCCAGGGGCCGCTGAGCCTGTCCTTCGCCCAGCAGCGCCTGTGGTTCCTCGACCAGTTCGAACCTGGCAGCGCGCTCTACAACATCGCGGGCGCGGTCAAACTGCAAGGCCAGCTTGATCCAGCGGCGCTCGCGTGGTCGCTCAACGAGGTGGTTCGCCGGCACGAGGCGCTGCGCACCGTTTTCCGCAATGCAGGCGGTCAGGCCGAACAAGTGATCCTGGCGCACCTGGCGCTCTCGCTGCCGGTGCAGGACATCGGCGAGGCCGAGGTGTCGCAGCGCTCGTCGAACGAAGCGCAGGCCCCTTTCGACCTCGAACGAGGCCCCTTGCTGCGCGCCCAACTGCTGAGGCTTCAGCCGCAGGAGCACGTTCTGCTGCTGACCTTGCATCACATCGTGGCCGACGGCTGGTCGATGGGCGTGCTGGCTCGCGAGGTCTCGGCGCTGTACGCGAGCCGGATCGAAGGCCGTGATTCGCCATTGGCACCGCTGCCGATCCAGTACGCCGACTACGCGCACTGGCAGCGGCAATGGCTGCAAGGTGACGCGCTGCACAAGCAACTGGACTACTGGACGCAGCAGCTCTCAGGCGCCCCGAGCTTGCTGACACTGCCCACCGACAAGCCACGCCCGCTCGTGCAGCGCCATCGCGGCGCGTGCCACGACTGGCACATCGCGCCGGCGCTTGCGCATCAACTCAAGGCCTTCGCGCGCAGCCGGCAAGCCACCTTGTTCATGACACTGGCGGCGGGGTTTTCCACGCTGCTGTCGCGCTATGCGGGACAGGACGAAGTCAGCCTTGGCACGGCGGTGGCCAATCGCAGTCGCAGCCAGACCGAAGGGCTTATCGGCTTCTTTGCGAACACGCTGGTGTTGCGCATCGCACAGCAGAAGGGTGACAGCTTCGAGACGCTTCTGGATCGCGTGAAGCAAACCGCGATCGCAGCGTATGCGCATCAGGATCTGCCCTTCGAACGCTTGGTGGAAGCGCTCAAGCCCGAGCGCCACGGCGGCCATGCACCGCTGTTCCAGGCCATGCTTGTACTGCAGAACACCCCCGCGGCCCGGACGCAACTGCCGGGGTTGACGCTGCAAGAGGTGGCGGTCGACAACGGCACGTCCAAGTTCGACCTCGTGCTGAACGTGGTGGACACGGACGAAGCGCAGGGCCTGAAGGCCACGCTGGAATACGACTGCGATCTGTTCGAAGCGCCAAGCATCACCCAGCTGGCGCGCCACTTCGAACACCTGCTGCAATCGATGCTGGCCGCCCCGCAGGCGCCCGTGACGGCGCTGCCGATGCTGTCGTCCGAAGAGCGCCAGCAGCTTCTGGTGGATGGCAACGCCACGGCCGAGCACCGCATGCCGGAGCGCACGCTCACGCAATGGTTCGCGCAGCAGGCCGCCCGCACGCCCGAAGCCGTGGCGGTGGTGTTCGAAGGAGAGGCTCTGAGTTACAGCGCACTCGACGCACGTGCCAACCAGCTCGCGCATTGCCTGCACGCGCAAGGCGTGGGCCCCGAGGTGCTGGTCGGGCTGTGCCTGGAGCGCGGGCTGGAGATGGTGGTGGCGCTGCTGGGCGTTCTGAAAGCAGGCGCAGCCTACCTGCCGCTGGACCTGAGCTACCCGCCCGAGCGCATCCGCCTCATCCTGGAAGAAGCCCGCCCGAGGCTGGTGCTCACGCAAAGCGGGCTGCAAGAAGCTCTGCCTGCACAAGGCATCCCCACGTTCTGCCTCGACGCGCAAGCACCGGAGCTGGCTGCGTGGCCCGCGCATGCCGTGGACGTGGATGTCCGGCCCGACCACCTGGCCTACGTGATCTACACCTCCGGCTCCACCGGGCGGCCCAAGGGCGCCCAGCTGACGCACGGCAACGTCACGCGGCTGCTGGCCGCCACCGACGCCTTCTTCGGTTTCGGCGCCGCCGACGTGTGGACCTTGTTCCATTCCTGTGCCTTCGATTTCTCGGTGTGGGAAATCTGGGGCGCGTTGTTGCATGGCGGGCGCCTCGTGGTCGTTCCGCGTCTGGTCACGCAAAGCCCCGAGCGTTTTCTCGAACTGCTGGTGCGGGAGCAGGTGACGGTGCTCAACCAGACACCGTCGGCTTTCCAGCAACTGGTCCAGGCCGAGCAAGGGCGGGCGGCGCCGCTGGCGCTCAGGCACGTGATCTTCGGTGGCGAGGCGCTGAACCGTGCGGCGCTGGCGCCGTGGTTCGACAAGCACGGCGATGCGCAGCCGCGCCTGACGAACATGTACGGCATCACCGAGACCACGGTGCATGTGACATGGCATGCCCTGCGGCAGGACGAGGCCGCTGCCGCGCAGGGGTGCATTGGGCGCCCGTTGTCCGACCTCGCGTGCTACCTGCTCGATGCGCATCTGAATCCGGTGCCTGTGGGCGTCGCCGGTGAGCTGTATGTGGCGGGGGCAGGGCTGGCGCGTGGCTACCTGGGCCGGCCTGATCTGACCGCCGAGCGCTTCATTCCCAACCCCTTCGGCACCGAGCCGGGTGCGCGCATGTACCGCACAGGTGACCTTGCTCGCCATCTGCGCGACGGCACGCTCGACTATCTGGGCCGCGTCGATCACCAAGTCAAGATTCGCGGATTTCGCATCGAGCTGGGCGAGATCGAAGCCGTGCTTGCCGCCCAGCCCGAGGTGCGCGAAGCGCTCGTGCTCGCGCGAGAAGACACGCCGGGCGACAAGCGACTGGCAGCCTATGTGGTGGCGCAGCCGGGCCACGCGCCAACGGCCGCGCGGCTTCGCACCGCGCTGGCGCAGCGGCTGCCCGACTACATGGTGCCGGCACACGTGGTGCTTCTGGACGCACTGCCGCTCACGCCCAATGGCAAGGTCGACCGGAAGGCGCTGCCGGTGCCGCAGTCGGTGTCGGATCCCACGACCTACATCGCCCCGAACACGCCAACGCAAGAGATCCTGGCCAGCATCTGGGCACAGACGCTGCATGTAGAACGCGTCGGCGCGCAAGATCATTTCTTCGACCTGGGTGGCCATTCGTTGATCGCCACCCAGACCGTGTCGCAGATTCGCAGCCAACTCGGCATTGACCTGCCGCTGCGCACACTGTTCGAAGCGCCGACGCTCTCGGCGCTGGCTGCACGCATCGACGTTCAACGCCAGGAAGAAGCGGGCCTCTCGCGACCCGCCTTGCCCCTGGTCCCGATCGCGCGCCAAGGTCCGCTGAGCCTGTCTTTCGCCCAAAAGCGCCTGTGGTTCCTCGACCAGTTCGAGCCCGGCAGCGCGCTCTACAACATTCCACTCGCCCTGCGACTCACAGGCCGCCTGGACGCTGGGGCACTCCAATGCGCCCTGAACCACGTGGTGCAGCGCCATGAAGCCTTGCGCACCACCTTTGCCGCCCGCCAGGGCGAGCCCGAGCAGGTGGTCCAGCCGCACGTGCACATCGACGTCCCGCAGGAAGACCTGAGCAGCCTCGATGCGGCACAGCGAGAGCGTGCGCTGCGCGACAGGGCCCTGGCCGAAGCCGCACTGGCGTTCGACCTGGCCCGTGCGCCCCTGCTGCGCGCGCGGCTGCTCACGTGCGATCACGAAGACCACGTGCTGCTGCTCACGGTGCACCACATCGTGGCCGACGGCTGGTCGCTCGGCGTGCTGCTGCGCGAGATGTCCGCGCTCTATGCGGCCGAGTGCGAGGGCAGGGAGGCCGCGCTGCCGCCCCTGGCCATTCAATACCCCGACTACGCGCACTGGGAGCGCGAATGGCTGCAAAGCGACGCGCCGGCGCACCAGCTTTCGCACTGGAAGCAGGCGCTGCAAGGCCTGCCGCGGCTGCTGGCGCTGCCCACCGACCGGCCGCGCCCCTCGGTGCAGAGCCATCGCGGCGCCACCTTCGCCATGCGGCTGCCGGCTGGCGCGATCTCGGCGCTGCACAAGCTCGGCCAACGCTCGGGCACCACGCTGTTCATGACGCTGACCGCCGCGCTGAATGTGCTGCTATGGCGCTACAGCGGTCAGGACGATCTGGCCATCGGCACGCCCATCGCGCACCGCACCCGCAGCGAGACCGAAGGGCTGATCGGCTTCTTCGTCAACACGCTGGTGCTGCGCAGCCGCATCGACCCGCGCGCCAGCTTTGCAGCGCTGCTGCACGACGTGCGTCAGACGACCCTGGCGGCCTACGCGCACCAGGACATTCCGTTCGAGCAACTGGTCGACGAACTCAAGCCCGAGCGCCACACCGGCCACCACCCGTTGTTCCAGGTGATGCTGGCGCTGCAGAACGCGCCGCTGGGCGCCATGCACGTGCCCGGCCTGGTGCTGCAGCCGCTGGCCGGCGACGGCGCCACAGCGAAGTTCGACCTGCTCGTCAACGCGATGGAAGAAGACGGCACGCTGGCGCTGGGCTTCGAATATGCCACCGACCTGTTCGACGCCGCAACGATCGCGCGCATGGCGGCGCACTACGTCCGCCTGCTCGAAGCCGTGAGCGAGGACGAGAGCACTCTCGTCGGCGAACTGCCGATGTTGTCGCCCGCCGAACTCACCCAACTGCTGCAGACCTGGAACGACACGGCCGTGCGCCATCCGCAGGACAGCGCACTCGTGCAGCTTTTCGAGCGGCAGGCACGCGAACGCAGCGACGTCACCGCGGTGGCGTTCAACGGCCTCGAACTGCGCTACGGCGAACTCAATGCGCGCGCGAACCGCCTTGCCCATTGCCTGCGCGCACAGGGCGCCGGCCCGGACGTGCTGGTGGGCATTGCGGCCGAGCGCTCGCCCGAGATGGTCGTGATGGTGCTGGCG
Organism: Variovorax sp. P4_B10; assembly: GCF_056402375.1. Classification (NCBI taxonomy): domain Bacteria; kingdom Pseudomonadati; phylum Pseudomonadota; class Betaproteobacteria; order Burkholderiales; family Comamonadaceae; genus Variovorax; species Variovorax sp. P4_B10. The sequence continues at coordinate 6,419 of NZ_JBFUHN010000101.1, forward strand.
GTGCTGAAGGCCGGCGCCGCCTGCATGCCGCTGGATCTGTCGTTGCCCGTGCAGCGCCTCGCGTCGATGCTGGACGACGCGCGGCCTGCGCTGCTGCTGACGGTGAATGCGCTGGTGGACCGCGTGACACAGGCCCTGGCCGGCACGCGCGGCTTGCCGATTCCCGTGTTCCCGGTCGATGGCGCAAGCGGGGAGCTGGCCATCTGCGCGCAGACGAACCCCGTTGCGCAGAGCGCTCCCGGGCATCTGGCCTATGTGCTCTACACCTCCGGTTCCACCGGCACGCCTAAGGGCGTGGCCATGACAATCGGCGCACTGCACAACCTCATCGCCTGGCAACTGACCCACCGGGCGGGCAACCAGAGCCCGTTGCAAGGCCCACGCAAGGTCCTGCAGTTCGCCGCGCTGAGCTTCGACGTGTCGTTCCAGGAAATCCTGTCCACCCTGTGCGGCGGCGACACGCTTGTGCTCATCGATGCAAGCCGCCACCGCGACATGGGCGAGCTGCGCCAGTTCATCGCCGACCAGGCCATCGACCGCGTGTTCGTTCCGAACGCGGTGCTGCAGCAGATGTGCGCGATGCCGGTGGCAGGGGCCATCGGCCATGTGCACCAACTTGCAGAGATCGTCACCGCCGGCGAACAACTGGTGGTGAGCGATGCGCTGGCAGGCTGCGTGCGCGGGGGCAGCGGTGCAGGCGAAACAGCCGTCGACAACCAGTACGGCCCCACCGAGACGCACGTCGTCACCCGGTTCCTGCTGCAGGGCGACCCCGCCACGTGGCCCGTCACGCCGCCGATCGGCCGGCCCCTTCCCAATGTGCGCATCTACCTGCTCGACGACCGGCTCGAGCCGGTGGCGATGGGCGTGGTGGGCGAGCTGTACATCGCAGGTGCCTGCCTGGCGCGCGGCTACCTGAACCGTGCGGCGCTGACGGCCGAACGCTTCGTGCCCGATCCGTTCGCGCCTGCGCCCGGTGAGCGCATGTACCGCTCGGGCGACCTGGCGTGCTACCTGCCCGACGGCAACATCCAGTACAAGGGCCGCACCGATGACCAGGTCAAGCTGCGCGGCTTTCGCATCGAGCTGGGCGAAATCGAGGCGGCGCTCAATGCCATGCCGGAGCTCACCGAGGCCACCGCGCAGGTGCGCGAAGACCGCCCGGGCGACAAGCGGCTCGTTGCCTATGTCGTCGCAAAAGACGGCATGCAGCTCCCTGACGACGCAGAGCTTCGCGCGCGGCTGTTGCTGCGCCTGCCCGAGTACATGGTGCCTGCTGCCATCGTGCACCTGAAGGCACTGCCGCTGAACGCCAGCGCCAAGGTCGATCGTCGGGCCTTGCCTGCGCCCGAGTTGCCGTCGACGAACGCACCCCATGCTCCCGCGCGCACGGCCGTGGAAAAGGAACTCGTCGCCATCTGGGCCGAGGTGCTCGGGGCCGCGCAGGTGGGCATCCTCGACAACTTCTTCGAGCTCGGCGGGCATTCCTTCCTGGCGATGCGCCTGATCGCGAAGATGCACGAGCGCCTGCGGGCCCGCGTGCCGCTGGCCATGCTTTTTTCGCGACCCACCATCGCGCAGCTCGGCGAATGGATCGAGGGCGTGCGCACGGCTGCGCACCGGCCGATTCCGATCCTGCCCGACAGGCCGGCCTATCCGCTGGCGCATGCGCAGTTGCGCCTGTGGCTGGTCCAGCAATTGCGCCCGAACAGCACCGCGTACCACCAGCCCGCGGTGATCGACCTGCCGGCCGGTGTGAACGCCGCGCAGGTGCGCGAGGCGCTGAATGCCCTGGCCGCGCGCCACGCCTCGCTGCGCACCGTGTTCTCGCCGGGCGACGATGCGCCGGTGCAGGTCATCCGTCCGTCGCTGGCCTTCGACCTGCAGACAGCGCAAGCCGCGTCCCCAGAGGCGTTCGACGCGCTCGAGCGCCAGGACGCCGTGCGGCCGTTCGACCTCGAACACGGTCCGCTGTGCAGGGCCACCTTCGTCTCGACCTGGGACGACCGCGCGGTGCTGCTGTGGAACATGCACCACATCATCGTGGATGGCCCCTCGCTCGCCATCCTCAGGCGCGAGGCCGTGACTTTGCTCGACGGTGGTGGTGGTGGTGCTGGCGGTGCGGCGCGCCGTCTGCCACCCGTGCCGGCCGCGCGTTATGTCGACTTTGCCGCATGGCAGAACGAGGAACTCCAGGGCGACGCGGACGGCAGCCGGGCGTTCTGGCATGCCGAGCTGGGCGGCGAACTGCCGCGCATGAACCTGCCGTACGACACGCCGCCGGGTCACCACACGCACGATGCCGGCGCGGCCTACCGCCTGCGCATTCCCGCGCAGACCGTGCAGTCGCTGCGCCGCCTGGCGCTGGCCGAGCAATCGACGCTCTTCCACGTGCTGCTGGCATCGCTGCTCCTGTGGCTGAATCGCATCACGGGGCAGGACGACCTGATCGTCGGCTCGCCGGTGTCGGGGCGCCCGCACGCGGACTTCGAAAACGTGGTCGGCAATTTCTCGAACGCCATCCTGCTGCGCAACCACGTCGATGCGCACGAGCCCTTTGCCGCGCTGCTGCGGCGCGTGCGCGACCGGACGCTGCAGGCCCTGCGCCACCAGAGCTATCCGCTGGAGCTGCTGCTCAACGAGCTGGGCGTCGTGGCCGAGGGCAGCCGTTTGCCCGCATCGCCCGTGTTCCTCAACCTGCTGAATTTCGAGGAGATGGGCGATGCCGTGCCGGCGCAGGTGCCGTCGCATCGCACGCTGGCGCAGGAAATGAAGTTCGACCTGAACTTCTACATCGGCGAGCATGCGCAAGGCCTGGACATCGATTGCCACTACCGGACGGCCTGCTTCGAGGCGCAGACGGTGGAATACCTGGGCGACGCGCTGGCGCACCTGCTCGGGCAGATCGCCGCGGTGGCGGCTCAACCCCTGTCCGCGGTGGCGCTGTTCGAGGTCGAGGAGCGGCATGTCGAGCCGCTGCCGCTGCCGGCCGGCCGCCTGCGCGATGCATCGGACGCATTCAGCGAAGAAGACATCGAGCAAACCATCGCGGCGCGCTTCGAGTCGCAGGTCGTACGCCATGCGCAGCGCGTGGCCGTGAGCGATGCGACGCGCGCGCTGAGCTATCGCGATCTGGACGCCGCCGCCCATGCCGTCGCATCCGCGCTGGCTGGCGAGGCGCGCGAGCGCGCCACCGGCGCAGCGCCATCGCGCATCGCGCTGCTGTTCGAGCACGACGCGCACATGGTCGTGGCCATGCTCGGGGCGTTGAAGGCAGGGCAGGCCTATGTGCCACTCGACCCCGGCTACCCGATCGCGCGCCTGCGCTTCATGCTGGAAGACGCACAAGCCGACTGCCTGCTGGCCGACACCCGCACGCTGCGGCTGGCCGAGGAGCTCGTGGCGGCGGTGGGGCCGCGCGCGGGCGGGCGCTCCGTGCGCATCATCGACATCGACCAACTGCGCGCGCCCGCCACGGTCGGCGCACCAGTCAAGGCGCAGCCCGATGACATCGCCTACGTGCTCTTCACCTCCGGCTCCACCGGTCAGCCCAAGGGGGTGATGCAAAGCCATCGCAACGCGCTGCACTTCAGCCGGCAGTACACCAACAACCTGCGCCTGGGCGCTGACGACACGCTGTGCCTGCTGGCCTCGTACAGCTTCGATGCGGCGGTGATGGACATCTTCGGCGCGCTGCTGAACGGCGCGCGCCTGCTCATTGTCGATCCGCGCGGTGCTTCGCCCGAGGCCATCGTGCGGCGCATCGAGGAAGAGGGCGTGTCGGTCTACCACTCCACCCCCACGCTGTACCGCCATCTGTTCGGCATGGCGCGGGTGCTCGAGGCGCCGGCCCTGCGTCTGGCCGTGTTGGGTGGCGAGCCGGTCACGCGGGCCGATCTGACGCTTTTCGACGCCGTGTTTCCGGCGGGCTGCGTGCTCGTCAACGGCTATGGCCCGACCGAATCCACGCTCGCGCTGCAGCAGTTCATCCAACATGGCGAAACGGGCCTGCGGCCGCCGCCCGTCGGGCTGCCCATCGCCGGCACCGCCATCGCGCTCGGCCATCCGCAAGCCCGGTCGCACGCGTACCAGAGCGGCGAGATCATCATCCGGTGCGCGCACGTGGCACTCGGCTACTGGAACGCGCCCGAGCTGAGCGCCGCGGCATTCGGCACCGATGCCCAGGGCCAGCGCTTCTACCGCACGGGCGATGTCGGGCGCCGCGAGCGCGACGGCCGCATCACGGTGCTTGGCCGGCTCGACCAGCAGGTGAAGGTGCGCGGCTTTCGGATCGAACTCGGCGAGATCGAGACCGTGCTCAAGGCGGTACCCGGCGTGCGCGAAGCCGTCGTTGCCATCCACCCCGACGGCAACGGCGATGCGCGGCTTGCGGCCTACGTGGTGCCGCACGACGGCACCACCGCACACGTACCGGTCGAAGCGAAAACCGGCTTCAGTCTTTTCTACTTCGGCGCCGAGGCGCAGGCGGGCGAGAGCGACTACGACTTCTATCTGAAGTCGGCGCAGTTCGCCGACCGCAACGGCTTCGAAGCCGTGTGGACGCCCGAGCGGCATTTCGATGCGGTGGGCAACCTGTATCCCAACCCTTCCGTGCTCAACGCCGCGCTCGCCACGGCCACGCGCCACGTGCAGCTGCGCGCGGGCAGCGTGGTGCTGCCGCTGCACAACCCTCTGCGCGTGGCCGAGGAATGGGCGGTGGTGGACCGCCTGTCGCACGGGCGCGTGGGCATGGCGATTGCCAGCGGCTGGCATGCGCGCGACTTCGTGCTCGCGCCCGAGCGCTTCGAGGCGCGCCGCCAGGTGATGCAGGAGGGCATCCAGACGCTCAGGCGGCTGTGGCGCGGCGAATCCGTTTCGCTGCCTGACGGTGCCGGCGGCATGTCCGACGTGCGCACCTTCCCGCAGCCCGTGCAGGCGGAACTGCCGTTGTGGATCACGGCGGCGGGCAACCCCGAGACCTTCAAGCACGCGGGCGCCATCGGCGCCCACCTGCTGACGCACATGCTCGGCCAGACCACCGAGAAGCTGGCCGAGAACATCGCGCTGTACCGTGAGTCATTGGTCGCGCACGGCCACGACCCGCGCAGCCGCCGCGTCACCCTGATGGTCCACACCTTCGTCGGCGAGGACTACGGCGCCACGCTCGCGCGCGCCAAGCCGGCGTTCATCCGCTACCTGCGCGCCCACGTGGAGTTGTGGCGCCCGCTCATGAAGAACGTGAAGGACGCGGACCGCGCGCCCACGCAGCAGGAAATCGACGACGTGCTGGAGTACGCGTTCCAGCGCTACTCACGCACGGCCGCGCTCATCGGCACGCCGCAAAGCTGCCTGCCCATCGTGCGTGCGCTGCAGAACGCGGGCGTCACCGAGTTCGGCTGCCTGATTGACTGGATGGATGCGGCCGATGCCTACGCCGCACTCGACAGCCTGCAAGCGCTGCACCGGCTCGCGCTGGCCTCGGCGCCACCGACCGAACGCGCACTGGCCGAGCACTGCCGCGCGCGCCTGCCGGCCTACATGGTGCCCGCGCGGTTCATGCTGCTCGAGTCGCTGCCGCTCACGCCCACCGGCAAGGTCGACCGCCGCGCCTTGCCCGCACCGGGCGAGGACCTGCGCCGCGATGCCTACGTGGCACCGCGCACCCCCACCGAGCGGGCACTGGCCGAGATCTGGGCCGAAGCCCTGCGCTGCGAGGCCGTGGGTGCGGAGGACAACTTCTTCGTGCTGGGCGGCCACTCGCTGCTCGCGCTGAAGCTGATCCAGCTCATCGAAAAGCGCTTCTCGATGCGCATCGCGCTCACCGTGCTGGTCGAGAACGCGGTGCTGCATCAGCTGGCATCGGCGCTCGACCGGTTGACGGACACGGCTTCGGGCGGCGAGGCGTCGTTCGTGTTCCCCTCGCTCGCGTCCGACGCCGCCTCCGCGCACCTGCCGTTCCCGCTCAATGACGTGCAGGAGGCGTACTGGATCGGGCGCGGCAACGCGCTGTCGCTGGGCGGCGTGGGCGCGCATTCCTACATGGAAATCCGCGTGACCGCGCTCGATGTGCCGCGCTTCACCACAGCCCTGAACCGCCTGATCCAGCGCCACGGCATGCTGCGTGCCGTGTTCGACCACGACGGCACCCAGCGCGTGCTGCAGGACGTGCCCGCGTACGTGGTGCCGCTGCTCGATCTGCGCGGCCAGGCGCAGGACGTGGTGGATGCCGGCCTTCTCGCGGTGCGCGATGCGCTGTCGCACCAGCTCTTCGACGCCGGTGTCTGGCCGCTGTTCGAGTTCCGCGTCACGCGGTTGGCCGGCGACACGAGCATCCTGCACGTCAGCACCGACGCGCTGGTGCGCGACACGACGAGCAACCAGATCATCGCCTCCGAACTGGAGCGCCTCTACGCGCAGCCAGACCGGGTGCTGCCGCCGCTCGGGCTGAGCTTCCGCGACTACGTGCTGGCCGAGCGCGCGCTGAAGACGAGCGACTGGTACCAGCGCGCCTTGCGCTACTGGCGCGACCGGCTGGCCGATTTCGCGCCCGCGCCGGAGCTGCCGCTCGCGCGGCGGCCGGAGAGCATCGCGCAGCCCAAGTTCACGCGGCGCCGCGGCACGGTGGCTGCGGACGACTGGTCGCGGCTGAAGGCCCGCGCGCAGGCGGCCGCCGTCACGCCGTCGGCCCTGCTGATGGCGGTGTTCGCCGAAGTGCTGGCGGCCTGGAGCAAGCGGCCGCGCTTCACCATCAACCTCACGCTGTTCAACCGGCTGCCGCTGCATGCGCAGGTGAACGACATCGTGGGCGATTTCACCTCGCTCATCCTGCTGCAGGCGCAGCCGGATGCCGCGGGCTCGTTCCTGTCCAACGCGCAGGCCTTGCAGACGCAGCTGTGGCGCGACATCGATCACGCGGCCGTGAGCGGCATCCAGGTGCTGCGCGAGCTGTCGCAGAAAACGGGCGCGCAGCAGGCGAGCATGCCTGTCATCTTCACGAGCACGCTGACCAACCAGAACCAGTCGTGGGCAGCGTCGGGCATCAACGGTGGTGCACCGGGTGTTGCACAGGGCGGCGCGAACAACGGCGAGATCTTCAGCGAGGTCATCTATCACATCAGCCAGACGCCCCAGGTCTGGCTCGACCACCAGGTGGGCGAGATCGCGGGCGCGCTCTTCTTCAACTGGGACGCGATCGAAGAGATCTTTCCGCAGGGCATGCTCGACGAGATGTTCGCGGCTTACTGCGCGCGGCTCGCCTCGCTGGCTGGCGACGAGGCCGTGTGGCAGCGCCCCACGCCTGCGCTGCTCACCGACAGGAGCGCGAGCGTGCAGGCGGCGGCCAATGCGGGCCACGGGTTCATGCCCGAAGACCTGCCGCTGCACATGCTCTTCGACCGCCAGGCGCGGCGGGCACCGCAACGCACCGCGGTCATCGACCCTGCGCGCGAGCTGAGCTACGGCGAGCTGCGTGCGCGGGCCGGCGAACTGGGCGCGCGGCTGCAGGCGCAGGGCGCGGGCGCCAACCAGCTGGTGGCGGTGGTCATGGCGCGCGGCTGGGAGCAGGCGGTGGCCACGCTCGGCGTGCTGTACGCCGGCGCGGCCTACCTGCCGCTCGATCCGGCGCTGCCCACCGAGCGGCTGCATCACATCATTCGGCGCGCCGGCGTAAAGATCGCCCTGACGCAGCCGCACCTGATGCAGCGCGTGGAATGGCCGGCGGACGTGCAGTGCATCGCGGTCACCACCGAGCCGCCGCAGTCCGTGGCCGAATCTTTCCCGGTGCCAGGCCCGACCACCGACCTGGCCTACGTGATCTATACCTCGGGCTCGACCGGCGAGCCCAAGGGCGTGATGATCGACCATCGCGGCGCGGTGAACACGGTGCTCGACATCAACCGCCGCTTCGGCATCGGTGTCGACGACCGCGTGCTGGCGGTTTCCTCGCTGAGTTTCGACCTGTCGGTGTACGACCTGTTCGGCACCTTCTCGGCCGGGGGCGCGGTCGTCATGCTGCCGCCCGAAGCGTCGCGCAACCCCGAGCGCTGGGCCGAGGCGCTCACCGTCCACGGCGTCACGGTCTGGAACTCGGTGCCGGCGCTGCTCGACATGCTGCTCGAATACGCCGACGGCCGGCCCGGCGTCGTGCCCGTAACGCTGCGCCTGGCCATGCTCTCGGGCGACTGGATTCCGCTCGGGCTGCCGCGGCGCTGGCGTGCGCTGCTGCCTTCGGCGCGCATCGTGAGTCTGGGCGGTGCGACCGAGGCGTCGATCTGGTCCATCTTCCATCCGATCGACGAGGTGCGGCCGCACTGGCGCAGCATTCCGTACGGCAAGCCGCTCGCCAACCAGAGTTTTCACGTGCTCGACGATGCCCTGCGGCCACGGCCCGTGTGGGTGCCGGGCGAGCTCTACATCGGCGGTACCGGCGTGGCGCAGGGCTACTGGCGCGACGAGGCCCGCACGGCAGCCAGCTTCATTCGGCATCCGCAGACGAACGAGCGCCTGTACCGCACGGGGGATTTCGGCCACTACCTGCCGGACGGCAGCATCGAGTTCCTGGGCCGCGAAGACACGCAGGTCAAGGTGCAGGGCTTGCGCATCGAGCTCGGCGAGATCGAAGCCGCGCTGACGCGCCACGCCGACGTGCAAGCCGCCGTCGTGCATGCCGTGGGCGAGGCCTTGGGCGAGAAGCGGCTGGTCGCCTACGTGGTGCCGGGCGAAGGCGCGCAACCGCAGGGTGAGACGTTGCGCGCCTTCCTGGCGGCCAGCCTGCCGCCGTACATGGTGCCGGCCCTCTACATGCTGCTGCCGGCATTGCCGCTGTCTTCCAACGGCAAGGTCGACCGGGGCCGGCTGCCGGCCTTCAGCGCGGACGGTGAGCAGGCCGAAGACGAATCGGCCTTCGCGCCCGCCGGTGCGCAGGAGCTGCGCATCGTCGAGATCGTACAGGGCATCCTGAAGCAACAGGACATCGTGGCCGCCGACAACCTGCTCAACCTGGGCGCCACCTCGATCGACATCGTGCGCATCGGCAATGCGCTGTCGACGGAGCTGGGCTTCCGTGCCTCGCTGGCCCGGCTGCTGACAACGCCCACCTTGCGCGAGCTGATCGAGATGTTCCGCGAGCACCAGGCGCAGACCGCCATCGTGCATGCCGCGCAGCGTGTGGCCGTGCAGGCCCCGGCGCCATTGCCTGCAACGGCCATCCTCGACCCCGAGGCCCGGCAGGCATTCAAGGACGGCCAGCCGGGGCTGCGGCGCTTCGAGGCGTCTGCCCCGGCGCTGGCCTTGCCGGCGCCGTTCGACCCTGACCGCGCCGAACGCCTGCAGGCCCACCGCTCGGTGCGCCGCTTCCTGCAGGCGCCGGTGAAGGTGGAGGCGTTTGCGCAACTGCTGGGGTGCCTGGGCGAGGGCGATTTGCAGGGCCAGCCCAAGTACATGTACCCCTCCGCCGGGGGGCTGTACGCCGTGCAGACCTACGTGTACGTGAAGCCGGGCCGCCTGCAAGGCGTGGAGGGCGGCGCGTACTACCACGACCCGAAACGCAACACTCTGGTGCGCACCTCGCAAGAGGGCCAGGGTGCCCTGACCGCGCAAGCCTACGGCAGCTTCGTCAGCGGCCCGGTGTTCGAAGAGGGCGCCTTCGCCATCTTCTTCGTTGCCCAGCTTGCGGCCATCGAGCCCTTGTACGGCGAAAAGAGCATGGAGTTCTGCCACATCGAGGCCGGAGCCATGGCGCAACTGATGACGGCCTGTGCCGCGCCGGTGGCGCTGGGCCTGTGCGGCATCGGCATGGTGGACGTGGTGCAGATCGCGCCGCTCTTCGCGCTCGAAGCGAGCCACCGGCTGGTGTACTCGATGGTCGGCGGCGCCAGGGCCGGGGACGACCGCCACGGCGATGCGCCGCTGGAGCTGACCTCGGCCATCACCGGCCATGAAGACATCGAAGTGTGATGACCCAAGCAGACCGTGATCAAACGGCGCAGATTTCCAGGGAATTTCAAACCATGACCCACAAGGTCGAATCGGAGGCATCGAACTTATGTCCGCACAGCTGAAACCATCACTGTCCACCCCCGAGATTTTCTGGCGCGACGGCTTCGTCGGGCCCTTGGCGCTCGGCGTTCCGCGAGATCTGCTGGACAGCGTGGCCGCGCGTCTGGACCGCATGCTGGATTCGCACGCCGAGCAACCGCTGTACGGCCGGTTCTCGGTGCGCGACTGGCACCTGCTCGACGAAGACATCCTGGCGCTGCTGAGCCATCCGAAGATCATCGAGGCCGTGGCCAGCGTGCTCGGGCCCGACCTGCTGCTGTGGCGCTCCAAGATCTTCCTCAAGCGGCCCGGTGAAGCGTCGCTCGGCTGGCACCAGGAATGGGGCGCTTTCAACGGCGAGGAAATCGGCAATGACCGCCCGGCGCTGCATCCTTCGCCCGAAGCGAAAAACAGCATCTGGAACCTCACGGTCTGGGTGGCGCTGGACGACGTGACGCCGGACATGGGCCCGGTGCGCTTCGCGCGCGGCACGCACACGCACCGCTTCCCCATCGAGATGCAGCCGCTGGTGCAGTCCGAGTTCTGGCACGACCCGTTCCTGGACACGTCCAGCGCGCAGACGCTCATCGAACGCGCCGATGCGAACTCGCTGGTGCTTGACATTCGCACCGACCACATCTTCAAGAACGTGGACCGCGAGCGCATCACGCTGGACGAGGCCAAGGCCATGCTGATCAACGGGCTGAAGAACGAAGTGGGCGCGGTCACGCTGGACTTCGACGACACCCGGCAGGACGTGGTCGACCTGCCCATGGACGCGGGCTCGTTCGTGATGTTCAGCGAGCGCACCATGCACGGCTCGTCGGAAAACCATACGCCGCGTCGCCGCTTGGCCATCAATGCCCGCTACACGCGCGCGGACACGGTCGTCTACCCCTTCCGCGAACACTCGGAGAACATCGACGGCTCCAACCTCGACATCTCGCAGCACGAGTGCATTCTCGTGTCGGGCAAGGCGCTCACCCCGCGCAATGTCATCCGTAAAACCGGTCCACGCTGAACGCAAGGTTTTCGGGATGACCGCCTATGAGCTGATCGACTTCTTCAACCGCCACGCGATCCGGCTGGAGACCGACGGCGAGAAGCTGCGCTGCCGTACGCCGCCCGGCTTCATGACGCCGACGTTGAAAGGGCTGCTGCAGCGGCACAAGGCGCAGATCATCCGGCTGCTGGGTGAAAGCGGCGAAGGGGGCGAGGGCGGCGAGACCATTCCTGCGCGGCCGGCGGCGAACGCGTCGAGCGCGCCGCTGTCGTTTGCGCAGCAGCGCCTGTGGTTCCTGGACCAGTTCGAGGCTGGCAGCGCGGCGTACAACGTGGCGGTGGCGGTGAGGTTGCTGGGGCGGCTGGATCATTCGGCGCTCGAAGGTGCGCTGAATGACGTGGTGGCACGGCACGAGTCGTTGCGCACGCGTTTCGGCAGGAGCGACGAGGGCGAGCCTTGCCAGATCATCGAGGCGAAGCTGGCGCTCGTGCTGCCGCTTGAAGACATTGCGGGGGGCGATGTGGCGGCGAGCATTCGCGCGGAAGCGCAGACGCCGTTCGATCTTGCGCAGGGGCCCGTCGTGCGAGGCCGGCTGCTGGTGCGCGCGCCTGAGGAGCATGTGCTGCTGCTGACCTTGCACCACGTCGTGGCCGATGGGTGGTCGATGGGGGTGCTGGTGCGCGAGGTGTCGGCGCTGTATGCGAGTCGGGTTGGCGGGTTTGATTCGCCATTGGCGCCGCTGCCGATTCAGTATGCCGACTACGCGCACTGGCAGCGGCAATGGCTGCAAGGGGAGGCGCTGCACAAGCAACTGGACTATTGGACGCAGCAGCTTTCGGGCGCGCCCAGCCTGTTGACGCTGCCCACTGATCGGCCAAGGCCTTTGGTGCAGCGCCATCGTGGCGCGAGGCATGACTGGCACATCGCGCCCGCACTGACAAGTCAGCTCAAGGCCTTTGTGCGCAGCCGGCAAGCTACMTTGTTCATGGCGCTGGCGGCAGGGTTCGCCACTCTGCTGGCGCGCTACGCGGGGCAAGACGAAGTCAGCCTGGGCACGGCGGTGGCCAATCGCAGCCGCAGCCAGACGGAAGGTCTCATCGGCTTCTTTGCGAACACGCTGGTGTTGCGCATCGCGCAGCGCCGGGGCGACAGCTTCGAGACGTTGCTCGAACGCGTGAAGCAAACTGCGATCGCGGCCTACGCCCATCAAGACCTGCCCTTCGAACGCTTGGTGGAAGCGCTCAAGCCCGAACGCCACAGTGGCCATGCACCGTTGTTCCAGGCGATGCTGGTGTTGCAGAACACCCCCTCTGCGCAGGCGCGACTGCCGGGCTTGATTCTGGAAGAAGTGGTGGTGGACAACGGCACGTCCAAGTTCGATCTCATGCTCAACGTCACGGACGTGGGCGAGAGACTGAAGGCCACGCTGGAATACGACAGTGATCTGTTCGAGGCGCGCAGCATGGCGCAGCTCGCGCGTCACTTCGAGCAGTTGATGCAAGAGATGGTGGCCGCCCCGCAGACTCCGGTGATGGAGCTGCCGCTGTTGTCGCTCGAAGAGCGCCGCCAGGTTCTGGTCGAGTGGAACGCCACGACCACTTCGTACGCGCAGGATCAAACGATCACGCAATGGTTCGAGCAGCAGGCCGCCCGCACACCAGAGGCTGTCGCGGTGATGTGCGAAGAGCAGGCGCTGAGCTACGGTGAGCTCGATGCGCGGGCCAATCAACTCGCGCGCTACTTGCGTGCGCAAGGCGTGGGCCCCGAGGTGCTGGTCGGGCTCTGTGTGGGCCGCGGCCTGGAGATGGTCGTGGCTTTGCTGGGCATCCTGAAGGCGGGCGGCGCCTATTTGCCGCTGGACCCGAACTACCCGGCCGAGCGCATCCGCGTCATCCTGGACGAAGCCTGCCCGAGACTGGTGCTGACCCAAAGCGGTCTGCAACACTCGCTCGGGCAGGGTGCCGTCACATTCTTCCTCGACGCGCAAGCATTGGAACTGGCAGCTTGGCCCACACAGCCCTTGGACGCCGGCGTCCGGCCAGACAACCTGGCCTATGTGATCTACACCTCCGGCTCCACTGGGCGGCCCAAGGGCGTGGGCATTCGCCACGGCAGCGCGAATGCTTTCCTGGCTTGGGTGCATCAGGTGTTCGATGCGCAATGGTTGCGCCATGTACTGGCCAGCACCTCGTTGAACTTTGACCTCTCCGTGTTCGAACTGTTCGCGCCGCTCGGCTGCGGCGGCACCGTGTGGGTGGTACCCAACGTGCTGGCTTTGGCGCAAGGTTCGGCGGCCGCACGCGCGCCGCTGACGCTGATCAACACCGTGCCTTCAGCCATTGCCGAACTGGAGCGTAGCGGGTCGATCCCGAAGACGGTGAAGGTGATCAATGTCGCTGGGGAAGCACTGGCCCTGCAGTTGGTGCAGCAGCTGTACCGCAGCACCGGCGTAGAGCGCATCTTCAACCTCTACGGCCCGTCGGAAGGCACGACGTATTCCACCTGGGCGCCGCTCGCGCGAGAGCTGACGGGGCCTGTGCCGATCGGTCGGCCCATCAGCAACACGCAGGTCTATCTTCTCGACGCGCATTTCAATCCGGTACCCTTGGGGGCGGCTGGTGAGTTGTACGTGGCGGGGGCGGGGGTGGCGCGTGGCTACCTGAGTCGCCCGGATCTGACGGCCGAGCGCTTCGTCCCCAATCCTTTCGGCACCGAGCCTGGTGCGCGCATGTATCGCACAGGAGATCTCGCACGCCATCTGCCCGACGGAACGCTGGATTACCTGGGGCGCATCGACCACCAGGTCAAGATTCGCGGATTCCGCATCGAGTTGGGCGAGATCGAGGCGGTGCTTGCCGCCCAACCCGAGGTGCGCGAAGCGCTGGTGCTCGCGCGGGAAGACACGCCGGGCGACAGGCGGCTGGCGGCCTACGTCGTGCCGCAGCCGGGCCACGCGCCCACGGCCGCGCAGCTTCGCACCGCGCTGGCGCAGCAGCTGCCCGAATACATGGTGCCGGCACACGTGGTGCTTCTGGACGCACTGCCCCTCACGCCCAACGGCAAGGTCGACCGCAAAGCACTCCCCGAGCCTGACGGCAGCGCTCTTGCCAGCAGCCTCTACGAAGCGCCGATCGGTTCGCGCGAAGAAAAGATGGCGGCCGTCTGGGCCCGCTTGTTGGGCGTGGTGCGAGTGGGCCGGCACGACAACTTCTTTGCGCTGGGCGGTCACTCGCTGCTGGCGATCGGCATGGTCGAGCAGTTGCGCCAGCAGGGCATCACCACCGACGCGCGCAGCGTGTTCGCCGCGACGACGCTGGCGGAACTGGCCGCGCGCGTGGATGCACAGGTTCCGGCCGTGGTGGTGCCGGCCAGCACGATCAGCGCGGACGGCGCCAGCAT